>RFXU01000146.1 GCA_009921505.1 Flavobacteriaceae bacterium | reverse complement strand
TTCCGGCTACCATGCCTTTTCTTCCTTCTTGTTCTTCGTACTCGACTCTGTCACCTTCATTAAGGGCTTCTCCATTCAATCCTGTGACGTGTACAAAAATGTCTTTGCCGGTGTCATTATTCGTGATGAATCCGTATCCTTTTGATTCGTTAAAAAACTTAACTGTTCCTTCCATAGCAATAATTAAAAAAATATTAAATAAGTCCACAAAGGTAATCTATTTATGCACCCAAAGTTTAATTCTATGTAAAATTTTTTGAAAATCAATTAATTACGGGATAACATAGGGGTAAAAAATCAACTAATTCCGTGTTGATCTGTACATTATCTCCGTCTGAAATTATCGGTGTATTACTTTTTTTGAAGTTACTTATCGCGTTTGAATCGATTCATTTGCTCAATATTCTCTTTGGTGAGCATATAGTCCTGAATCGAACGATTTTTCCAACGATGGTAAATAAACAAAGGCATCCAAAGAAAAAATAAACCGGCAATGCCGCCGCCAATAAGTTTTTCGGCCAAAGGATTTCCGCTGCTTTGAATAAACAGTCCAAGAGAAACACTGACCACGATAAGGATAAAAATTATGTAGAGGAAATATTTCATGTGGCTCCAGAAAAATCAATGAGTTTACGTCGATAAACGGTTAGGAGTTTAGATTTTGATACAAACCCGTGATAGGCGCCAGAGCGCACCACGGGTAAGTTCCATGCCCCGGTATCTTGAAATTTTTTCATCACGTCGGTCATGCGGTCTTTGTCGAGTTCGACTACTCCCAAAGGATTTTGCATCAAATCACGTGCGGTAATTTCTAAATACAATTGCCGTTCAAACATGACCGGCCTTAAATCGTCTAATAAAATAATCCCTAGAAGTTGACCACTATCTGGAGTAACTACGGGAAAAATATTGCGATTGGATTTTACGATCCCTTTGGTGACTATTTCCCCCAAATTCATGTCGGGATTTAGAGCAATAAAATTTTGCTCCACGACTGAATCTAAGTCCATTAGGGTTAACACGGCGTGGTCTTTATTATGGGTAATGAGTTCGCCTTTGCGGCCCAATTCCATGGTATAAACTGAGTGTGGGTGAACATATTTGGTAATTGAATAGGCCATCGCGGAAGTAATCATCAACGGGATAAAGAGGGCGTATCCTCCAGTGAGTTCGGCAATTAAAAATATAGCGGTCAGCGGCGCGTGAAGCACCCCGGCCATAAGTCCGGCCATGCCGACCAAGGTGAAATTACTGATCGAAATGTTGGCAGAATCAACCCCCAAAGTGCGCAGTATAAGCGCTACGGTATAACCCATAATGCTGCCCATAAAAAGTGTTGGGGCAAAAATACCGCCCACACCACCGGCACCAAAGGTGAGTGCACTGGCGATAATTTTAAAGACGACCAGTCCAATTAAAAGGCCTAAAGTGACGTAAATACTCTCGGTTGATACATTGAATAGGTTGTTTTCTAAGGCCAAATTAGCATTGCCTTGAACTAAATTATTGATAACATCAAACCCTTCTCCGTAAAGCGGGGGGATACAATACACCAAGACTCCGATAAGGGTCCCCCCAAGAAGCATGCGATGCCACTTATTGGAGATTGTATCAAACCTTTTTTGAATCCACTCATAAGTGTTGGTAAAGTAAATAGACACTAATCCAGCTACTATGGCCAAAATCAAATAAAATGGAATATCGCTGATGCTAAAGGCATCAACTACAGTAAAGGGCAATAAAATATCGTTACCAAAGAAAAAATAGGAAGTTATAATCGCCGTTACTGAGGCCAACAGTAAAGGGACTAAGGACATGAGCGTGAGGTCCAAACTGAACACTTCTACGGCAAAAATTATGGCGGCGATGGGGGCTTTAAAAATCGAGGACATGGCCCCTGCAGCCGCACAACCGATCATAAGTGTTCGAGTAGCCTGGTTCAGGTGCAGCAGCCGCGCCAGATTAGAACTTAGCGCAGCCCCCGTTGCCACTGTGGGTCCCTCTAGCCCAACGGATCCACCAAACCCAACCGTAATTGGCGCGGCGATGAGACTTCCAAACATTTGAAATCGTCGGATGATTCCTTTTTTCTTTGAAATGGCATAAAGCGTTGAAGGAATCCCATGACTCACGGTATGCCTTAATATATAGCGCATGAATATCGCGGTCAAAAAGACGCCAAGCAGCGGGAAGACAAAATAAAACGCACTGTGATAATTACTGATGAGTCGTCCTTCAAGTAGGTTCTGTATCAGGAATGTCAAATTCTTAATCAGTACAGCACCGAGACCCGACATCAGGCCCACCACCATACTCAGCAGAAGCAAGAACTGTTTTTGCGAGATATGTTTGATCCGCCAGATCAGGAACTTGGTAAGCAAAGATTTTTTTGAGGTTCCCATAGGCCGACTATCTATAAAGGTCTTACGGCTTTAGCGCAAGGCTCAAATTCAGCTCATTGAGCTGACCTTGGTCAATAGGCGCAGGCGCATCGATCATGACATCACGCCCTGAATTATTTTTAGGGAAGGCAATAAAATCCCGAATGGTTTCTTGCCCCCCAAGAATGGCTACGAGTCGATCTAAACCAAAAGCAATTCCTCCGTGGGGCGGGGCGCCATATTGGAAGGCATCCATTAAAAATCCAAATTGAGCTTTAGCTTCCTCAGGAGTAAATCCTAAGTAGTCAAACATTTTGCTCTGAATTGCTTTATCGTGGATTCGAATTGATCCTCCCCCAATTTCATTGCCGTTTAGGACTAAATCATATGCATTGGCTTTTACCGCCGCTGGATCAGTTGCTAAAAGCTCCATCTGTCCCGGTTTTGGTGAGGTAAAAGGGTGGTGCATGGCGTGATAACGCTGAGTTTCTTCATCCCATTCAAGCAGCGGGAAATCGACCACCCAAAGCGGGGCGAACTCATCAGGGCGTCGCAATCCGAGCTTTTGCGCGAGTTCCATGCGCAAGGCACTAAGCTGAGGACGTACTTTATCCTTTGGTCCAGAAAGCACACAAATTAAATCTCCGGGTTGAGCGCCGGTAGCTTCTGCCCATAGGGCTAGATCTTCTTGAGTGTAGAATTTATCGACACTGGATTTGAAAGTACCGTCTTCTCCGACGCGACAGTAGACCATGCCAAGAGCACCGATTTGTGGTCTTTTTACCCAATCGATAAGTTGATCAATTTCTTTACGAGAATAGGCATTGCCTCCAGGAACGGCTATTCCCACGACAAGTTCAGCACTGTTGAATACGCCAAAATCACGATGCTGTGTGCAGTGATTTAAATGGCCAAATTCCATTCCAAAACGAATGTCCGGTTTGTCGTTTCCATAACGCTGCATTGCCTCATCGTAGGTCATTCTCGGAAATGCCCCAACATTTACCCCAACGATTTCTGAGAGCAAATGACGGGTTAAACCTTCAAAAGCGTTAAGCACGTCTTCCTGAGTAACGAAAGCCATTTCGCAGTCAATCTGGGTAAATTCAGGTTGACGATCTGCTCGTAAATCTTCATCTCGAAAACATTTTACGATCTGGAAATAGCGATCCATACCGCCTACCATCAAGAGTTGTTTGAAGGTTTGTGGAGATTGGGGTAAGGCGTAAAATTGGCCTGGATTCATGCGGCTGGGCACCACAAAATCACGAGCGCCTTCTGGAGTTGATTTGATTAAATACGGCGTTTCTACTTCGATAAAGTTTTGAGCGGACAGATAATTGCGCACGGCCATACTCACCCGGTGGCGAAACATAAGGTTATCGCGCACGGGTTTGCGTCTGATGTCCAAATAGCGGTATTTCATGCGTAAATCTTCACCGCCGTCTGTTTGGTCTTCTATCGTAAAAGGAGGGGTTAAAGCGCTGTTGAGCAAGATGAGTTCAGAAACTAATATTTCAATCGCCCCCGTAGGCATATTTGGATTCTTTGACTCCCGTTCGATAACGGTTCCTTTGACTTGAATCACGAATTCTCGCCCCAGCTTTTTGGCCATTTCCATCGTCTTAGGATCAGTGCGCTCGGCATCAAAAATAAGCTGAGTGATGCCATAGCGATCTCTAAGATCGACCCAAATCATAAACCCTTTGTCTCTAATTTTTTGAATCCATCCTGAAAGGGTTACTTCTTGACCCAATTCCTCGAGACTGAGTGCTCCGTTATCGTGCGTTCTATACATAATCATTTAATGAGCCACAAAGTTAATAAGAACCATGTGAATTGTTTTTGGTCTGGGGCACAAAATCACGGCGTTTCAATTGCTGTATTTCGACTCGGATGTTTGCCAAACCAAGTCAGGAGTTTGCCTTTAAATTGGTGAACCATTAAAAACAGAACAGGAACGATAATTAACGTCAAGAATGTGGCCACCAAAAGACCATAAATTACGGCCCAGGCCAAAGGCCCCCAGAAAATTACGTTATCCCCTCCAAAGTAAATCTTTGGATCAAACTCACTAAATAGAGAGAAAAAGTCCATGTTGAATCCTATTGCTAAAGGGATTAGACCCAATACCGTTGTGATCGCCGTGAGTAGCACCGGACGCAGCCTCGCTTTGCCCGCCTGAATGATTAATTCGTGAAAAACGCCATCAGGAATCAATTGAGGGTGCTCAATATTGTGCTTTTGTTGGTAGCGATCAATTAAAAGTTGGGTATAGTCCAAAAGAACAACACCATTATTAACCACAATACCGGCTAGTGAAATAATCCCAACCATGGTCATCATGATCACAAAGGAGGCTCCAGTTACGAGGATTCCACCAAATACACCGATAAAACTCAAGAAGATTGCCAGCATG
>RFXU01000145.1 GCA_009921505.1 Flavobacteriaceae bacterium | reverse complement strand
AAACAAAAATTAACTTAAATCATTTACATATGGCTTTAAACATTCAACCACTTTCAGATCGCGTGGTAGTCGAGCCCCAGGCGGCAGAGACTAAAACAGCATCGGGAATTTACATTCCAGATTCAGCTAAAGAAAAACCGCAACAAGGAACTGTTGTTGCTGTAGGCAAAGGCAAAAAGGATCACGAAATGACCGTAGCCGTGGGCGATACAGTTTTATATGGCAAATATGCAGGAAATGAATTAAAACTTGACGGCAAAGATTATCTCATCATGCGTGAGGACGATATTCTGGCCATCATTTAATCTTTAAAATTTACAACTATGGCAAAAGACATAAAATTTGACATCGAGGCAAGAGACGCTATTAAACGTGGCGTTGATGCATTGGCAAACGCAGTAAAAGTAACCTTAGGCCCTAAGGGACGTAACGTAATCATTAGCAAATCATTCGGTGGACCGCAAGTCACCAAGGACGGGGTCACCGTAGCAAAAGAAATTGAGCTAGAAGATGCCCTTGAAAACATGGGCGCTCAAATGGTTAAAGAAGTTGCTTCTAAAACCAATGACTTGGCTGGAGACGGAACCACTACAGCAACTGTATTAGCCCAAGCTATTGTTAAAGAGGGACTAAAAAACGTCGCTGCAGGCGCTAACCCAATGGATTTAAAAAGAGGGATTGACAAAGCAGTTACTGCTCTTGTTGCAGACCTAGAAAAACAATCGACTAAAGTTGGGAACTCTTCTGAGAAAATTCAGCAAGTTGCTTCAATTTCAGCAAACAACGACGACGCTATAGGGAGCCTTATTGCTGAAGCATTCGGAAAAGTTGGTAAAGAAGGGGTCATAACCGTTGAGGAAGCTAAAGGAACAGAAACCTACGTCGATGTTGTTGAAGGGATGCAGTTTGATCGTGGTTACCTATCTCCATATTTTGTGACCAACAGCGAGAAAATGCACGCCGAGTTAGACAACCCGATGATTTTGTTGTACGACAAGAAAATCAGTAACATGAAAGACTTGTTGCCGATTTTAGAACCGGTAGCACAACAAGGAAAATCTCTTTTGATCATTGCAGAAGATGTTGAAGGTGAAGCATTAGCAACTTTGGTTGTGAATAAATTACGTGGATCCCTAAAAATCGCAGCGGTTAAGGCACCAGGTTTTGGAGATCGTCGCAAAGCGATGCTCGAGGATATTGCCATCCTAACTGGAGGAACCGTAATCGCAGAGGAACGCGGATTTACTCTTGATAACGCAACTATAGACATGTTGGGAACTGCAGAAACAGTTACCATCGATAAAGACAATACAACCATCGTTAATGGTGCAGGGAAAAAAGCAGACATCAATGCCCGTGTTGGTCAAATTAAATCTCAAATTGAGACGACAACCAGTGATTACGATAAAGAAAAGCTTCAAGAGCGCCTGGCTAAACTCGCCGGTGGTGTTGCCGTACTTTATGTTGGTGCTGCAAGTGAGGTTGAAATGAAAGAGAAAAAAGACCGTGTTGATGATGCCCTTCATGCTACGCGCGCTGCAGTGGAGGAAGGAATTGTCGCAGGGGGTGGTGTTGCTTTAGTCCGTGCAAAAAGTGTATTGGCTAAAATGACCAGTGATTCTTTGGATGAAACAACAGGAATTCAAATCGTTGCAAGAGCCATTGAAGCGCCCCTAAGAACCATTGTAGAAAACGCTGGCGGTGAAGGCTCTGTGGTCATCAATAAAGTTATGGAAGGCAACAAGTCCTTTGGTTACGATGCTAAAAACGATACCTATGTTGATATGCTTAAAGCGGGAATCATTGATCCTAAGAAAGTAACTCGTGTAGCCCTAGAAAATGCTGCCTCTGTTGCGGGTATGATTCTAACTACAGAATGTGCTTTGGTGGATATCAAAGAAGATGCCCCTGCAATGCCTCCAATGGGCGGCGGAGGTATGCCCGGCATGATGTAATTAATCATCATAACCAAAAAGTATAACTTAAAACCGCGGCACTTGTGCCGCGGTTTTTTTATTGATGGGCCTTTACTACTTCCTCATCCCGATACTTACAACAAGGGTCAACAGCATTATATGCCATATCCGGTGCCGTAAATTTTTTAGTGTCATGGCCAGCATTAGCGACTTGTTTTGCAATACTATCCAAATTGGTTTTTCGAGCATCATAAATTACTTTAAGCTCATGAGTTTCTACACTCCACTGAACTGATTTAACCCCCGTCAACTTGATCGCTGCTTTTTCAATACGCGCCTTACACATACCACATACACCATCTACCTCTAGACTCCCTTTAGCATTTTTGTCTTGGGCTGAGAGGGTCGTCGCCATAAAAATGGCCAATAAGATTATTAAGTTTTTCATATTTTTTGTTTTTGATTATACTTTAATCGTTTTTGTTTTTTCTTTAATTATTTTCAAGTTCAATATTATTCGAATTTATAACGTATCCCGGTATACCACATCCGACCAAAAATTGGTCCATAAACCATGCTGCTATCAAAATCAGAATCAAAGGGTTGATCACCGCTGATGATGGGCTGATCTTGTCTCAAATCTCCAATATTCTCAATACCAAAATACAAATCAAAATGGGTGCCCCACTGTTTTGTTATCTGCCCACTTAAGGTCGTCACCGTTGGCGTAAGAGGCTGACCGTACAAGGCTGCGCTTTGTGGCAATTCAGGCAATCGTTGATTTCCCAGCCAATTAAATGTAAAATCAAACTTTAATGGGTGGTTAGGACGACTCCCAGCTAATTCATAAGCCAAATTTGCAAATACCCTATGTTCTGGAGTCAATATCGGCCGCTTGTCCCCTGATTCAAATGCAGTACTCAAATCATAATATTTGTAGGCCAATTGCATATCAAAAAGATCCCAAGGTCGATACGAGAGATCAAACTGATAAGACTGTGCCCAACTCGAGCCTAAATTATTATAAAAGCGAACCAACCCGACTTGTTCCCAATCAACAACTACCTGACGCTCAAAATCAGTTCTGTAATAATCAAACCCCAAGGTCATTTTTCTAGAACCAACAGAGATTTTTTGCTGCAGGGAAAATCCGTAATTCCAAGCGATCTCTGGCTGCAGACCGTAAAAATTTCCGGGTGATTCTTCAAAGCTATTTTCAGGGTTATCACTACCGGTTTCTATAATTATTTTTCGACCTGTAGTGAAGATATTCATATGCTCTGAAAAAATATTGGGGATTCGCTTGCCTCGTCCTATGGACCCGCGCAGGGTTGTTTCGGGCAATATTTGATATTTTAGGTGCAATCTAGGGGTGAAAAACAATCCCAACAAATTATGTTGATCTACACGAAGTCCCAAGGTTACCCCTAGCTTTTCCAGATCGTTATAGGCATATTCGGTAAATAAACCAATCCCACGCTCAGTTCGATTGAATAAAGCCTCATTTGCGCCTAGAGCATCAAAAGATATTCGCTCTGCATAATGATCGAATGTGCCATTAAGACCCAGCTTTATTTTATGCCGGGTATCACCAATTATTGAATTATAAAGAAAGGTTAGATAAGCACTTTGATGTTCAATATCATAGGGCCTTAACCCAAAACTGCTTTTTTGATTGTGTAAACTCCATGCGCCTTGAATCCCAGCAGTTTGCCAAGTGATGTCCGGATTGACATAGCCTAATTTTGCAGAAAAATCTGCACGATCTGTATCGATTGTACTCCCCCAAGCATTTTGAGATTGTGGTGTTAAATCAGCCCGAAATGTGCTTTGCCCAGAAATCTTGTGATCTCTAAGAACCCGAGCATTGATGAAACTGACCAAGCCACGCTCACTATCAATGTATTGCCATCGGTTTAAAACATTGATTTGCTCAGCCAAGGGCGTATCTAAAAATCCGTCTTTATTGCGATCTACTGACCTCTGGCGTTGATTGCCATGCAAATAAATACCCGTATGCCACTTATCGCTCACTGAGGTGTTCAAATGAGTATTAAATTCTTGTCGACCATTACCTGCTAAAAATGCATTAAAATAAAAAGGCTGATCACTGACCGGCTTTTGCAACTCCACGTTAATTTGACCCGCGATGCTCTCATAACCATTAGTCACACTACCGGCACCTTTAGTAATTTGCATGCTTTCCACCCAGGTCCCTGGAACATAACTCAGACCAAGACTCTGTGCGGCACCACGCACCACTGGAATATTTTCTGCAGTAATCAAAATATAAGGACTGGTTAACCCGAGCATTTTTATTTGTTTTGTTCCTGTGACTGCATCTGCAAAATTTACATCGATGGCAGGATTCGTCTCAAAACTCTCAGAGAGATTACAACAAGCGGCCTTTAAAAGTTCATCGCTGCTCACACGGATAACCTGCTCAGTATTGAATGAAGAAATAAATTGAGAACTTCTGCGCGTCTTGACAATAACTTGTTCCAAGTCACTTTCTGGACTAAGCCCAAATGAAATAAAGGACATATCGTTAATCTTTAGGGTATCCGATTTATAACCAACGTAGCTCACTACAAGGCGCACTGGTAATTTGGAAACTTCTAAACTGAATACCCCGTTTTCGTCGGTAATGGTCCCTGATTGACTTTGCGGATGAAAAACATTAGCGCCAAAGAGTGTTTGCTGCTGACCCACTGCGGCATCATAGAGTTCACCTTTTAAAGTGATTTGTCCATTAATTATCGCAGGGGCCATTAATGCCAAGAAGAGCCCAGTGCAGCCAATATATTTTTTGAACCAAATATCCATTATCCGATAAGTAACATACCGGCCATGAGGATCATGACAAGATTCTCTATTAATGTGGCCTCGGTCATCGGCAAGTTCAAAACGC
>RFXU01000144.1 GCA_009921505.1 Flavobacteriaceae bacterium | reverse complement strand
CGACAAAGCAACCACATTCATAAGGTAATGCGGAATCCATTGGCGCTTGATGGAAAAATATAAAATATAGCCCGCAGAGATTCCAAAGGAGCCGCCGATCAGAATAATTTTTCCAAACTCCATTAGCGCTTGTTTGGAATAGCCCGCGTCTCCCCCAATGCGAATAAACTCAAAGACCAAAACAGCGGCCAAGGCTCCAATCGGGTCGATTAAAATCCCTTCCCACTTCAAGACCGCAGAAACGTCTTTTTTTAAGGGGATGTTGCGCAGTATGGGGCTGATCACTGTAGGCCCGGTAACAATAACTAAAGCGGCAAACAAAAAGGACAGTTGCCAATTCAGCCCGATGAGATAATGGGTCGCTGCACCAGCACCTATAAAAGTAATTACCGCCCCCAAACTGATGAGTTTTATAATCACAGGACCCACTTTGGACACCTCATCACGCTTTAAGGTGAGCCCTCCTTCAAAAAGGATAATTCCAATGGCCAAAGACACAAAGTAGTATAAGTTTTCGCCTGGAAATAATCCGCGGGTCCCATCCCAAATCGGTTGAATATAAGGAGCGCCATCTACGGTAAATAAAGTAGAGATTGGTCCGACCAAAAGGCCGATTAAAATCAGGGGCAGGATTGCAGGAAGTTTCAGTTTCCACGCAACCCATTGGGCTAAAATTCCTAATACGATTATCCCTGCGAGTTCGACCATGATATTATATAATGCCCTAAAATACGAGAAAGTTTTTACTTCCTTGGTACCCGGTCTTATTATGCTTTGATCAAATCTTGTTTTGGTGTGCTTTTGTTTAGGCGGGCTTAATCCTTGAGAATTCTCTGGGTTGACTGATAATTTTCTGTTAAAAAACTCAAATTAAACCGGCGCATCACTGACTATTGTTTACCCTTTTGTTAATTTGCAGCTTCGGGACCTTATCCACAACGAATGACCTTATACCCTATTGATGCTGGAAACTTTAAGCTTGATGGTGGCGCTATGTTTGGTGTTGTTCCAAAAAGCCTCTGGCAAAGAACAAATCCCGCGGATAATAATAACATGATTGATATTGCGGCGCGCTGTTTACTTATAGAGCAGGGCGACCGCCTCATCTTGATTGACAATGGGATGGGAGACAAACAAGGTCCTGAATTTTTTAAACATTATTATCCCTGGGGTGGAGCGACTTTAGACGGTTCTTTAAAACGTTATGGCTTTAGTCCTGAAGACATCACTGATGTGTTTTTGACGCATCTTCATTTTGATCATTGCGGAGGAAGTGTTTGTTGGAACAAAGACCGCAGTGGGTATCAGACCAAATTTTCTAACGCCCGCTATTGGAGTAATAAAGATCATTGGGCGTGGGCCACAGTGCCTAATCGGCGTGAAAAAGCTTCTTTTTTAAAGGAAAACATTTTACCCATTGAAACCTCGGGCCAGCTCAACTTTATTGATGCCCCCAGTCACGATTATGCTGAGAATACCCCATTGGGTTTTGGGGTTTTGTTTGTCGATGGGCACACCGAAAAACAAATGATTCCTCATCTTAGTTATAAGGGCAAAACCTTAGTGTTTGCCGCCGATCTTTTGCCCACGGCTGGCCATATTCCTCTGCCTTATGTCATGGGTTATGACACGCGCCCGCTTCAAACGCTGAGTGAAAAGGAAAAATTTTTAAATTTAGCTGCGGATCGCGGGTATTTTTTATGGCTAGAACACGACGCCCACAATCCTATTATTACCGTTAAACATACAGAAAAAGGGGTGCGCCTGGACAAGGTCTACACCCTCGACCAATTTTTAAACCAATCCATATGAGAACACCAAAGAACATTTTTATTGCCTTTATCCCCGCGTTAATCTTGAGCGCCTGTGGGCCGGCTCGTTTTGACGCCAATCCTGTTGCCGCGCCGAGCAGTGCAGTTAGCAAAACCCTTGAACTTACAGAAGAACAAACCAAGGCGTGGGGCGCTTCAGATTTAGCAATGGATACTATTGCAGGAATGAGCGTGGACAAAGCCTATGCAGAGCTATTGAGTGAGCGCAAAGGAAGCACTGTAATTGTCGGGGTTATTGACAGTGGTGTGGATATTGAACACGAAGACCTTAAAAACGTGATTTGGGTTAACGAAGACGAAATCCCAGGCAACGGAATTGATGACGACCAAAATGGTTATGTCGATGACATCCACGGATGGAATTTTCTCGGCAATATTGTCAAAGAAAACCTAGAATACGTTCGTATTATCCGTGAATTAGGCCCTGAATTTGAGGGTAAAGAAGCTGGGAATATTGCTCAGGATCGTGCCTCTGATTATGCGCTCTATAATAAAGCAAAAGCGGCTTACGAAAAAGATTACGCAGATGCTGCTCAAAACAAAATGCGTTATCAAGGTATGTATGATCAACTCACCGCTGCCCATGCTTTGGTCACAGAAAAATTAGGGACGGAAGAATATGGAAAGGAAGACCTAGCGGGCTTAACTGATCTCACTGAAGAAGAACAAGGACTTGTAGAGCGTTTAGGCCAAATGATGGCTTTTGGACCAAATATTCCAGCGGTATTAAATCGTTTAAATGGAGGTGTTGAATATTTCACTAACCGCCTAGAGAGTCATTTCAATCTTTCTACAGATTATCGTGCGGCTGATCTAGGAGATGACGCCAATGATTGGTCCTCAAAATATTATGGAAACAACGATGTTGATGGACCGGATCCTAAAAAAGAAGACGCGCGTCACGGAACCCACGTCGCAGGAATTATCGCCGCTGAGCGCAACAACGGAATCGGAATGAATGGTGTAGCTGACCACGCAAAAATAATGGTTGTGCGCGCTGTTCCTGATGGAGATGAGTATGATAAAGATGTCGCTTTAGCGATTCGTTATTGTGTAAATAATGGGGCTAAAGTCCTTAACACAAGCTTTGGTAAGGGGTTTTCTCCACATCCAGAATGGGTTTGGGACGCGATCCGTTACGCCTCTGACAATGATGTTTTGATCGTAAACGCTGCGGGTAACGACGGCATGGATTTAGATCAAAACGAGGTGTATCCTAATGACGTACGCCCAGGTGAAACTGAGGAAATCGGCAACACTTTTATCACTATTGGCGCCTCTACACCAGAGTTCAATGAAGGTCTGGTTGCTGGATTTTCAAACTATGGTAAAGAAAATGTAGATGTTTTCTCTCCTGGAACTCAAATTTGGTCAACGACCCCTTTAAACACTTATGAGTACTTACAAGGAACTTCTATGGCGGCCCCTGCTGTGGCTGGCGTTGCTGCGGTCATTCGTTCGTATTTCCCTAAACTAAGTGCTGCTCAAGTGAAGCAAATCTTAATGGATAGTGGACTAGCAGGACCTGGTGCGGTGATTCTTGGGGGTGATCCAAATACGAAAAACAATTTTGCAAACATTTCTAAATCAGGTCACCTAGTCAATCTATACAACGCGTTGATTATGGCCGACCAAATGTCGCGTTAAACGAATCACGTAAATCAAATAATGACCTTTTAATGAAATTAGTCTTTTCAATTTTTTTGGCTGCTTGCTCTGTAGTAAGCAGCCAAAATTCTTTTAACTATTGGCAACAACATGTGGACTACACCATGAGTGTGGACATGGACGTCGCCAATTGGCAGTATACAGGGAATCAAAAACTTGTTTATACAAACCATTCGCCGGACACACTACACCAGGTGTTTTACCATATGTACTTCAACGCCTTTCAGCCAGGTAGCGAAATGGATGTGCGCTCCCGCACTATTGCCGATCCTGACCGTCGTGTAGGTGATCGTATCGCGGGTCTTAGTCCTTCCGAACAAGGGTTTTTATACGCCACGGCGCTCAAACAAGATGGTGTGCCGCTGGATTATTCTGCAGAGGAAACCATTTTGGTTGTCCCTTTAAACAAACCTTTGGCTCCTCATGAAAGTACGATATTGATTATGGATTTTCGTGGTCAAGTCCCGATACAGATTCGACGAAGTGGGCGCAACAATGCCGAAGGGGTTGCGCTTTCCATGACCCAGTGGTACCCAAAATTGGCTGAATACGATAAGGATGGTTGGCACACCGACCCCTATATCGCTCGAGAATTTTATGGGGTTTGGGGTGATTTTGAAGTAGACCTAACCATAGACAGTAGTTATGTTGTCGGGGGCACCGGCTATCTAAAGGATAAATCTGTTTCAAAAAATGGACGCACGCGTTGGGTTTTCGAGGCCCCACAGGTTCACGATTTTACTTGGGCAGCGGATCCTGAATATGTTCATGACACCTATCCAGGTCCAAACGGCGTTACATTAAACTTCTATTACAAAAATGACCCCGCGTTGAAAGAAAATTGGAAGGCCCTTCAACCGGTTACTGCATCGCTTTTAGATTATTTCAATAAAGCGGTTGGGCCTTACCCTTACAAGCAATATTCTGTAATCCAAGGAGGTGACGGGGGCATGGAATATGCCATGTGCACCTTAATTACCGGAAATCGCAGCTTTGAAAGCTTGGTTGGGGTGACGGCGCACGAAATGGCCCACACTTGGTTTCAATTTTTACTCGCCACCAATGAAGCCCTGCATGAATGGATGGATGAAGGGTTTACCTCATACATTTCCTCTTTAGCAGAACATCAAGTGCTGAACCAAGAGGGGGATCCTTTAGCGGGCTCTTATCGTGGTTATAATTTTTTAGCCACTTCGGGGGCAGAACAACCTTTGAGTACTCATGCTGATCGTTATGATACCAATCGCAATTACGGCATTGCCGCTTATTCTAAAGGGGCTGTGTTTTTAGCGCAACTTGGCTATGTGGTTGGTGAAGATGTTTTAGCACA
>RFXU01000143.1 GCA_009921505.1 Flavobacteriaceae bacterium | reverse complement strand
AATCGCCTTTATTAATACATTCATGAGTTATAAATTCAGAATCTTCACCAGGAGGAATATAAGCATTAAAATACGGACCATCAATATATAATTTTTCAAATTTATATTTTTTGTAATTATACAGGGAATAATTATCATTTTCTTCATTATAAACGATACGACTTGCAGCGATTTTATAGGTCATCTGAGTCCCTTCAAAATGCTCTAAAGTGAAGTTATTCCCGGACTTTTCCTTGACGTTAAAATAGCTCACATAAATGTAGTCCTTGTCGCTAACTTGCCTGTAAACATTTGCTTTTTCACGATCTTTTCCACGGCGTTTGTTCAAGTATTCATAACTGAATTCATTGTATTTTTTACTCGAATAAGGGGCCAAGTAATTGGCTAGGAAAAAGGCCATAATACAAACTACTGTTGCCCCAATCAAATAGGGTCTCAAAAAACGCGTATAAGACACTCCGCTGCTTAAAAAAGCAATGACTTCTGTGTTATTGGCCAATTTAGAAGTGAACCAAATAGTCGATAAAAACAAAAATAACGGAAACAACAAATTAGCAAAGTAGACTGTAAAATGAGCGTAATATTTGGCCACCTCAATAAAGGGGACCTCGTTTGCCAATATTTTGTCAATCTTATCGGCTAAATTCACCAGAATCCCAATAGGCACAAAGAGTAACATTAGTAAACCAAAGGTTCCTAAATATTTACCGATAATGTAGCGATCGAGTATGCTCACTTTTTAATACCTATTGTCCGTTTTAGAGTCTATTGTCCATTTGACGGACCATAGTGTTTTTCCAAGCCGTAAAATCACCTGCTAAGATATGTTTTCTCGCCTCACGAACCAACCAAAGGTAGAAGCCCAAATTGTGAATGGTCGCAATCTGCTTTCCGAGCATTTCGTTCACGGTAAAAAGATGACGTAAATAGGCCTTGCTGTAGGCGGTATCCACCCAAGTAAGATTCATTGAATCTATGGGATCAAAATCATCGGCCCACTTTGCGTTCTTAATATTAATGGTCCCATAAGCTGTAAACAACATGCCGTTTCGGGCATTTCTGGTCGGCATAACACAATCAAACATATCAATCCCTAGCGCAATATTTTCTAGAATATTAATGGGCGTTCCAACCCCCATTAAATAACGCGGTTTATCTTCAGGTAAAATAGCCGTAACCTCTTGGGTCATGGCGTACATTTCTTCCGCAGGCTCTCCAACACTTAACCCCCCTATTGCATTTCCTTGGGCGCCCACAGAGGCTATGTATTCTGCCGATTCACGTCTTAAATCCGGGTAAGTACTTCCTTGTACAATCGGGAAAAAGACTTGCTCAAAGCCATATAATTCTGGAGAATTCTTCAGCTGAAGCAAGCAACGCTCGAGCCACCTATGGGTCATGTGCATGGAGTCTCTGGCGTAAGTTTTGTCGCATGGATAAGGCGTACACTCGTCGAATGCCATAATTATATCCGCACCAATTTGACGTTGAATATCCATTACATTTTCTGGCGTAAATAGGTGCAGACTGCCATCAATATGCGACTTAAATTTCACCCCCTCTTCTTTAATTTTCCGACGTCCCGACAAAGAGTACACTTGATACCCTCCGCTATCGGTCAGAATATTTCCGTCCCAATTCATGAATTTGTGTAATCCTCCTGCCTTTTGAAGGATTTTGGTTTGGGGTCGTAGGTATAAATGATAGGTATTGCCTAAAATAATGTCTGGCTTGATCTCTTGTTCGAGTTCGCGCTGATGAACCCCTTTAACAGTCGCTGCAGTCCCAACAGGCATAAATATTGGTGTATGGACTGGACCATGCGCCAATTCAATGGTTGCAGCTCGTGCACTCGAGTTAGGGTCTTTTGCCTCTAGGGTGAACTTCATGAAATATAATTTAAGGCCATTTTTTGGGGTTGATTTGCCGTTGCCAAAGGTAATTGATTTATCAGGAACTCACCGGTCCCAAGTTCAAGTGTTAACTAAAACCAACAAATCGTTGATAAGTGCATTTTACATAGCTTGTCTCAGGGTATACAAAGCGCTACTTTTGTTGCATTAATAATGACCAATATGCCTAACATCAACGCTCTTGAGGATCTGGTAATCCAGGTCCGACGAGATATTTTACGTCAGGTGCACAAAGTAAATTCGGGACACCCAGGAGGCTCTCTTGGCTGCGCCGAATTTTTTGTTGCCCTATTTCAAGAAATCATGCACCGCAAAGACGGTTTTGACATGAATGGCCAGGAGGAAGATTTGTTTTTTCTTTCAAATGGCCACATTTCACCCGTGTTCTATAGTGTACTGGCCCGCTCAGGATATTTTCCAGTTGAAGAACTCAATACTTTTAGACTCCTTAATTCTAGACTTCAGGGACACCCGACCACACACGAAGGTCTTCCCGGAATTCGTGTCGCATCGGGCTCTTTAGGTCAAGGGATTTCTGTAGCGATTGGGGCGGCACTGGCCAAAAAGCTCAATCAAGATGCCCACCTGGTTTATACTTTATGTGGAGATGGGGAATTACAAGAAGGTCAAAACTGGGAAGCTATAATGTACGCCGCGAGTAATCAAGTCGACAATTTAATTGTGACCGTTGATTACAATGGGCAACAAATCGAT
This sequence comes from Flavobacteriaceae bacterium, assembly GCA_009921505.1. Taxonomy (GTDB): domain Bacteria; phylum Bacteroidota; class Bacteroidia; order Flavobacteriales; family Flavobacteriaceae; genus BACL21. Next base: position 2,217 of record RFXU01000143.1, on the reverse strand, counting down.
GGTTCTCTAGAAGATGTTTTGAGTTTAGGAAATTTGCGCGCGAAGTTCGAAGCTTTTGGATGGCTGGTTATCGACATCGAAAATGGCAACGATTTAAACAGTATCATTTCTGGACTTAAAAGTGCTCAGGGCCATACAGGAAAAGGGAAACCTATTTGCGTGCTGATGCATACTGTAATGGGGAATGGTGTCGACTTTATGATGCACACCCATGCGTGGCATGGAAAAGCGCCCAATGATGAGCAGCTCGCCTTGGCCTTAGCACAAAATCCTGAAACTTTAGGGGACTACTAATCCACCAGACCATTATGAAAGAATATATCGATACTGGAAAAAAAGACACACGATCCGGCTTTGGTGCAGGACTTGCTGAATTAGGTAAAAATAAACCAGATGTTGTTGCGCTTTGTGCTGACCTAACAGGCTCACTAAAAATGGATGAATTCAAAGCCAATCATCCCGAACGATTTTTTCAAGTCGGGATTGCTGAGGCCAATATGATCGGCCTAGCGGCAGGATTGACTATTGGTGGAAAAATTCCTTTTACTGGGACTTTCGCGAACTTCTCGACGGGTCGTGTTTACGACCAAATCAGACAAAGCGTGGCCTATAGTCATAAAAATGTCAAGATCTGTGCTTCCCATGCGGGGCTTACCTTGGGAGAAGATGGAGCGACCCATCAAATTCTAGAGGATATTGGTTTGATGAAAATGCTGCCGGGCATGACCGTGATTAATCCTTGTGATTACAACCAAACTAAAGCAGCAACCATCGCTATCGCTGAACATCATGGACCAGTGTACTTGCGTTTTGGTCGCCCTTCAGTACCTAACTTTACTCCTGCAGATGAGCCCTTTGTAATTGGAAAAGCGATTACTTTAACCCAGGGAACGGACGTAACGATAGTGGCGACTGGGCATTTGGTGTGGGAAGCGCTCGAAGCGGCTAAAGTTTTGGCCGAGCAAGGCATCAGTGCGGAAGTGATCAATATGCACACAATTAAACCACTAGATTCTGAGTGCTTGCTCAAGAGCGTGGCAAAAACAGGTTGTGTCGTCACCGCCGAGGAACACAATTACTTGGGCGGTTTAGGAGAATCTGTGGCACGAGAATTGAGCCTGAATCATCCAGCGCCGCAAGAATTTGTGGCCACCGAGGATACTTTTGGCGAGTCAGGGACGCCAGCGCAGCTTATGGAGAAATACGGACTTAATGCCACCGCGATTGTTGCCAAAGCCCAAAAGGTAATCTCCCGAAAGTAATCAGGATCATCTGGGTTCAGGAATAAGGTTTATCTCTGTTTGAGAATAAAGGAATAAAAAAAGGCTTTAACCGAGGTTAAAGCCTTTTTAATTTTTTGGTGTCAACCCAGCTGATTAACTATCAGAATCTAGGTAATCTACCACACCGTCGTTATCTTCATCTGGGTATTCGACCGTGTAGATTGTGGTTTCCATGGTTTGGGCGTTGTACTCGCGTTTTACTTCAACCTCGGTATTTGGCCAGGTTGGTTCAGGTTCACCATCGAGAAAAACATAAGTACGTACAATAATTTCTTCTGATGTTGGCCGTCCGTCTCCGTCATCATCAGCATCAAAAAAGTTCGGCAGTCCATCGGAATCTGTGTCGTCGTCTTCCTCTAAGTTATTTTCATTGAGGTCCTCAAAAATTGTGGGTATACCATCCTCATCCTGATCGCCTATTCGCGCGGCATACAATTGAAACGTAAAAATAAGTTGAGCGTAAAACGGAATTATTGAGCCGTTTGGAGGACTCACATAATAACCCAAACCTGCAGGGATAAACACAGCTCCGACACCGTAATCTTCAAAGGACACAGAGCCATCGGCAGCCTCAATAGCTGGAAATGGAGAAGTCTTCGCTGTAATGATGCCATCTTGAAAACCATTCACTACACTGGTCAAGTCAAAACTTACTGGGGTGGTGGCGCTGTCGAATAATTTTGTATACGCCGAAGCAGTAAACTCTGTATTAAGATATTGACCTTCATAGGTTAAAGTAACTACGTCGGGGAATGCTGGTGTGCTGCCCCCCCCTTCTACTGCAGAGAGGTAATACAATTTGTATTCAACGCCTTCATCTACGCGGTCCGGCACCATTTTATGCTGAACCTGATCAATGAGTGGTATTTTATCTGCATTATCCCCAGCAATGGTGTCAAAGCGAATTTTAAAATCAAAATCCGCCGGCGGATTT
>RFXU01000142.1 GCA_009921505.1 Flavobacteriaceae bacterium | reverse complement strand
AAACCACATGCTCCACCGCTTGTGCGGGCCCCCGTCAATTCCTTTGAGTTTCATTCTTGCGAACGTACTCCCCAGGTGGGATACTTATCACTTTCGCTTGGCCACCCAGTCCGAAGACCGGACAGCTAGTATCCATCGTTTACGGCGTGGACTACCAGGGTATCTAATCCTGTTCGCTCCCCACGCTTTCGTCCCTCAGCGTCAATACGTTGTTAGTGATCTGCCTTCGCAATCGGTATTCTGAGCAATCTCTAAGCATTTCACCGCTACACTGCTCATTCTAACCACTTCACAACGATTCAAGACAACCAGTTTCAAAGGCAGTTCTACGGTTGAGCCGCAGACTTTCACCTCTGACTTAATTGCCCGCCTACGGACCCTTTAAACCCAATGATTCCGGATAACGCTTGCATCCTCCGTATTACCGCGGCTGCTGGCACGGAGTTAGCCGATGCTTATTCTTACGGTACCGTCAAGCCCCCACACGTGGGGGTGTTTCTTCCCGTACAAAAGCAGTTTACAACCCATAGGGCCGTCTTCCTGCACGCGGCATGGCTGGATCAGGCTTTCGCCCATTGTCCAATATTCCTCACTGCTGCCTCCCGTAGGAGTCTGGTCCGTGTCTCAGTACCAGTGTGGGGGATCCCCCTCTCAGGGCCCCTACCCATCGTTGTCTTGGTAAGCCGTTACCTCACCAACTAACTAATGGGACGCATGCTCATCTTGTACCGATAAATCTTTAATTATAATGTAATGCTACAAAATAATACTATGGGGCATTAATCCAAGTTTCCCTGGGCTATTCCCCTGTACAAGGTAGATTGCATACGCGTTACGCACCCGTGCGCCGGTCTCTATAGTGCAAGCACTATATACCCCTCGACTTGCATGTGTTAGGCCTGCCGCTAGCGTTCATCCTGAGCCAGGATCAAACTCTTCATCGTAGAATCTTAAAAATATTCATGCCAATAAAGATGTTCCTCAAAGGTTATATCTCAGGTGTTTTTGTGTTTGTTTGTTTCATTCATTCATCCTTTCGAAAAAGGATAAATCATGAACGCGCTGTCAATTATTTTCTCAATATATCAATGAACTTTTTACTGTGAGATGGCGCGGAATTGAACCGCTAAAACTTCCTTTCATCTCTGCTGCTTAACGTATCTCTTTCGCTAAGCGGGTGCAAATATAGAACTAAATTTATTCTCTGCAATTTTATTTCAAAAAAAAATTAGAACTTTTAAATTGTTGCTCTGGGGAGGCTGTTTTGTACAGTTACTTCCTTTTCAAAGCGGTGGCAAAGATAAATGTAATTTTCACATTCGCAAACAAAATTATTTAGTTTTTCATCAATAAAAACGCAGTGTTTTCACAAGAGACTCAGGACTATTGACTTAGCTGAAAAAAGGTCAAAAAAAAAGTTTTTACCTATATAGATGTATGTTTTTTGCCAACTTTCAAAACAAGCCTAAATTATTCCTTGTTACACCCCTTAGAAAGACGTGTTTTACCTAGTCGTTATATTGGATAAATCCTATTGTAAAACGCTAGAATGAATCTTATCTTTGCCACCTAAACTAAAGGCAATGATTGCAATTACTCTGCCCGACGGCAGTATTAAGAACTTTGAACCAGGAGTTACTCCTTTTGATGTAGCGATGAGTATCAGCGAAGGATTGGCCCGGAATGTCATCTCTGCGACTTTTAATGAGGGCGTGGTGGAGACCTCTACGCCACTCGAGGTAGATGGATCACTGACCCTACACACCTGGCAGAATGAAGAAGGAAAAAAAGCTTTTTGGCATTCCTCCGCACATATACTTGCACAAGCATTAGAACAATTGTACCCTGGTGTTAAGTTATGGGTTGGTCCAGCAATCGAACGCGGCTTTTACTATGATGTAGATTTAGGCGAAGAAAGTCTCTCTGAAAAAGACTTTAAAGCCATTGAAGATAAGATGCTGGAAATTGCACGAGGTAAACACGACTTTAAAATGAGGGCGGTTTCCAAAGATCAGGCCCTCTCCTATTACAAAGGGAAAAACGAATACAAGGTTGATTTAATTTCAAATCTCGAAGATGGGACCATTACCTTTTGCGATCATGACAGCTTTACTGATTTATGTCGTGGAGGCCATATTCCTAATACAGGTATCGTAAAGGCAGTTAAAATTCTCAGTGTTGCGGGAGCCTACTATAAAGGAGATGAAAATAACAAACAGCTTACCCGGGTTTATGGTATTAGCTTTCCCAAACAAAAAGAACTCACCGAATACCTCGCCTTATTAGAAGAGGCGAAAAAAAGAGACCACAGAAAATTAGGCAAGGAACTTGAACTCTTTACCTTTTCCCAAAAAGTTGGACAAGGTCTTCCCTTGTGGATGCCAAAAGGAGCCGCACTAAGAGAACGGCTGGAGAACTTCCTAAAGGCTGCGCAGAAAAAAGCAGGCTATGATATGGTCATCTCTCCTCATATTGGAAATAAGGAGCTATACGTAACTTCAGGGCATTACGCAAAATACGGCGCCGATAGTTTTCAGTCGATCAAAACACCAAACGAAGGTGAAGAATTCATGCTTAAACCCATGAACTGTCCTCACCACTGTGAAATGTATAACAGTAAACCTTGGTCCTACAAAGATTTGCCTAAGCGTTTTGCCGAATTCGGCACTGTATATCGTTACGAACAAAGCGGGGAACTTCATGGACTTACGCGCGTTCGTGGATTTACTCAAGACGATGCGCACATCTTTTGTACTCCGGATCAACTCGATCAGGAGTTTATGAATGTTATTGACCTGGTGCTTTACGTTTTTGGTTCACTCGGCTTTGACAATTTTACAGCACAAGTTTCTATACGGGACCCCAAGAATCCAGATAAATATATAGGCCATCTTGATAATTGGGAAAAAGCAGAGACCGCTATTATTAATGCCGCAAAGGCGAAAGGATTGGATTACGTCATTGAAGAGGGTGAGGCTGCCTTTTACGGGCCCAAACTTGATTTTATGGTAAAGGATGCTTTAGGCCGCAGCTGGCAGTTAGGAACAATACAAGTTGATTACAATCTCCCGGAACGATTTGAACTTACTTATAAAGGGAGTGACAATGAACTTCATCGACCCGTAATGATTCACAGGGCTCCTTTTGGAAGTATGGAACGCTTTATCGCGATACTTCTAGAGCATACCGGCGGTAATTTCCCTCTGTGGTTAATGCCAGAACAAGTCAGTATTTTATCCCTCAGTGAGAAATACGAAAAATACGCGCAAAAAGTTTTAAATTTGCTCGAAAATCACGACATTCGCGCCCTTGTAGACAATCGCAATGAGACTATCGGCAAGAAAATCCGAGAGTCTGAAATGAATAAAATTCCATTCATGTTGATTGTCGGAGAGCAGGAAGAACTGGAAGGTTCAGTTTCTGTGAGACAACACGGGAGCGGCGATTTAGGAAGTATGAAAATAGAAATGTTCATCGACAAAATCAAAGAAAGCGTTCGTCAAGAAGTAAAGGAATTTAAGGAAGTTTAATTAAAATTATAGAGCCATAGCAATACGTCGTAAAAGGAGTAGAGGACCTGCCCGGATTATTAAAGAAGACCAACACCGTATTAACGGTAAGATTCGCGCTCTAGAAGTGCGTTTAGTTGGTGAGAATATCGAAGTGGGTGTCTACCCGCTCAAGCAAGCCTTAAGCATCTCCGAAGAACTCGGTTTAGATCTTGTTGAAATTTCTCCAAATGCCGAACCCCCTGTGTGTAAGGTAATGGATTACAAGAAATTTGTTTACGAGCAGAAGAAACGAGAAAAGGTTATGAAGGCCAAAGCCTCGAAAGTGGTGATAAAGGAAATCCGATTTGGCCCGAATACTGACGACCATGATTATGAGTTCAAAAAGAAACACGGAGAAAAGTTCTTAAAAGAAGGGGCCAAATTAAAAGCCTATGTGTTCTTTAAAGGGCGCTCAATTATATATAAGGACCAAGGGGAAATTTTACTTTTAAAATTAGCCCAGGAACTTGAAGAATTTGGCAAAGTAGAACAAATGCCAAAATTAGAAGGAAAGCGCATGACCATGTTCATTGCGCCGAAAAAGAGTAAGTAATAAAGCGAAATCATTATAAACCTAGGAAACGATGCCTAAACAAAAGACAAAATCCAGTGCTAAGAAGCGTTTTAAGCTGACCGGTACCGGTAAAATCAAAAGAAAGCATGCGTTCAAAAGTCACATCTTGACCAAGAAGTCGACGAAACGCAAGCTAGCCCTCACGCACGATACTGTCGTAGACAAGAGCGATGAGAGCAACGTTAAGCAAATGCTTCGCTTGAAGTAAGCTTACGTCGGTTAAATCAATTTATAACCCTGGAGTCAGGCTCAAAAAAGAGTTTAATATTTAAACCGCCTGCTACAAAAAATTTAAAGTTATGCCAAGATCAGTAAACTCAGTCGCCAAAAGAGCACGGCGCAAAAAAGTGCTCAAACAAGCCAAAGGATTCTTTGGACGTCGTAAAAATGTATGGACTGTAGCGAAAAATGCTGTAGAAAAAGCCATGCAATATGCCTACAGAGACCGTCGTGCTAAAAAACGCACGTTTCGTGCTCTTTGGATTACCAGAATTAATGCAGGAGCGCGCCAACACGGTATGTCTTACTCACAATTCATGGGCAAATTAAAAGCTCATGATATTGAGTTAAACCGTAAAGTTTTAGCGGACCTTGCGATGAATCATCCAGAGGCTTTTGCCGCGATAGTAGACAAAGTAAAATAAGCCGTCAAGGTAAAAACTAACAATATTTCGCTTTAATAAAAACGCCTCCATTTTGGAGGCGTTTTTTTATGTCTTTTGTTTTTTCTTCTTA
>RFXU01000141.1 GCA_009921505.1 Flavobacteriaceae bacterium | reverse complement strand
TTGCAAGCAAAGAGTTCATTGATTAAATCCCGCTGCTCTTGCACCGTTAATTTTTGCCCAGATTTAATCGCCATTTTGGCCGCCAAAGAACGTGCCAAAATATCCATTGAACTAAAGCCGTCATTAGGACGATCATTCATTTCATCATCAAGCACAGCGAGGATTACCTTTTCGGCCTCATTTTCAGAAAGCCCCATGGGCACGGCCTTTAACGCTAGGGTATTGTCTTCTAATTCAAAATCAAACCCAATACTCAAGAGCGCCTCCTCCATTTTCGCCGCGTATAAAGCTTGAAGCGAATTTAATTCAATTTGATGCGCGAACAATTTTTGCTGAGAAGCAGGTTCTTGAAGCGTTGCGGTGCGTAAAAGTCGTTCGTAAATTATTCGCTGATGAGCGAAATTTTGATGGACGACTATAAGTCCTTGCTTTATTGTGGTCACAATAAATTTGTTTTGAATCTGTACCGTGATTTGATCCGATTCTTGAGCGTCTTCTTCAAATAGCGTTCCGGTTACCTCTTGACTTTCAACCTCCAGACTATGCCATGGCTCTTCGGCTTGAAGCCCTACATAAAGTGAGGACCAAGACGCCGTATCTTGTTTTGGACGATACCCCCCACTGGCAAAGGGATTAAAATCTGCATCAACCTCAATGTGCGGTGCTTTTGGCGCCTGACCTTGTGAAGAATATTGAGGGTCCATACTCGAATCACGTTCAAAGTCCAATAAAGGCATAATGTTGAATTGGCCTAAACTGTGTTTGACACAGGCTCTGAGCACAGCGTAAATAGATTGTTCCTCTTCAAACTTAACTTCAGTTTTAGTAGGATGTATGTTGATGTCAATCGCTGCAGGATCTACTTTGAGAAATAGAACGTATCCGGGATGCAGTCCAGGTTTAATCATGCCTTCAAAAGCAGCGCTTACTGCATGATTCAAATATGCGCTTCTAATAAAGCGATCGTTCACAAAAAAGTATTGATCCCCACGTGACTTTTTGGCAAATTCAGGTTTGAGTACAAAGCCCGAAATATCAACAATCTCGGTATTTTCTTCAACTGGAACTAATCGTTCATTGGCTTTTCCACCCAAAACCGCCGCAATTCTCTGTCGCACATTCGCCGGGGCAAAATGAAATAAATCATTGTCCTGATGAATCATTTTAAAGCCAATTTGAGGGTGCGCAAGCGCGACGCGTTGAAACTCTTCGATACAATGTTTTAATTCAACATGGTCCCCTTTGAGAAAATTACGCCTTGCAGGAATATTGTAAAATAAATTTTTGACACTAACCACAGTACCGGGTTGCATCACGCAGGGACTCTGCGTCACAACCTCACTGCCCTCGACAATACACTCAATCCCTTCAGAGGCCGCTTGAGTTTTTGTTTTTAAAGTCACATGAGCAATGGCGGCAATCGACGCCATCGCTTCTCCGCGAAATCCTTTTGTACTCAGGGCAAATAAATCCTCGGCTTTTGAAATTTTTGAGGTCGCGTGCCGTGCAAAACACAAGGACACATTTTCGGGGGTCATTCCTGAGCCATTATCGATGACCTGAATAAGGGTCTTACCCGCGCCCTTCAAAACTAAAGTTATTTGAGTCGCTCGGGCATCAACAGCATTCTCCATCAATTCTTTGACCACCGACGCAGGACGCTGTACCACCTCGCCAGCAGCAATTTGATTGGCGACGTGCTCTGGTAATAGTTTTATGTCTTTAGGAAGACTCAATGCACAAAAATTGATAAATCAAAGTCAATAATCCATAAAAACACCAAAGTAAAAAAGGCAATAAGCACCCATACAGTGGCATTCCAAGAGGAATTTTCCCGGTTACGGTATTTGTTGCGCGCGGCATGCCATTGACCTGAATAGTCATTTTGGTTTAGCGAATCCACATAATGATCAATTTTCGTCCCACTATGACTGGCATCAACCTGGGGTTTCCCGCGATAATACCGAGGAGTGTAATTAAAACGATTATTCGTTTTAAGGCGCTTTATTAAGGTAAATTTAATCATAATCCTATCCTCAAAAATAAGGATTTAAACAGAGTTATCAGGCCTGTATTTGGGGGATTTTTTAAAAGCCATAAACAGTCAAAAGACCATTATGCTTTAGGGCAAAAATATTTTGATTAAGAAGTCGCGACTTAAACTACGGGCTGAGTATAAATGAAAAAAGGTTTGGAGGCTTACTTTTTTGAGCCCAACATTGCCATTTGGATTGCCGCGACAGCAGCCTCAACTCCTTTATTTCCATGCTTGCCCCCGCTTCGGGCACGCGCTTGTTCCATATTATGATCGGTCAAAACACAGAAGATCACCGGCATAATACCGAGCAGGTTTAAATCTTTAATCCCTTGGGTCACCCCGGAACAAACAAAGTCAAAATGCTTGGTTTCTCCTTCCACTACAGAACCTATGGCAATAATCGCGTCTAATTCCTGATGAGTACTCATCATTTTCTGACACCCATAGATGAGTTCAAAACTCCCGGGCACGTCCCATTGCAGTATATGGTCGTCCTGAACGCCGCAGCGCTTTAGGGTTTCTAGCGCCCCTTGAGCCAGCGCATGAGTGATCTCGGAATTCCACTGAGCAACTACTACACCAATGGTCAGACCATTAGCATCAGGCAATTGGTCGGGGTCAAATTCAGAGAGGTTTTTTTGCGCCGTAGCCATGATTTATTGAGCTGCCTCAGCTTGGGCTTTGTACGCTTTGGCCTGAGTGGCCTCTGTAGCGTCCTCAAACTCATCCAAAATACGCGTAAACGCTTTCAAGGCTACACCATTTTGACCTAAACGAAGAGCAGTTGTTCCTGCTTTGAGTAAATAGCGCGGGGTGGTCAATGCATTATTACTCAAGTCAGCGGCTTGAAGGTAATAACTCAAGGCCTCATCGTATTGTTCTAACTGAGCGAAAGAATCACCAATAACCCCTTTGGCCACAGGAGTCATCATGGCATCACCACTACTAAACCCATCGAGAAACGCGATTGCTTTATCGTATTGGCTCAAGTTAAAATACGCGATTCCGGCTTGATAGCGCGCCAAAACGCCCGCTGGCGTTCCGTCAAATTTATCGGCAATATCCAAAAGACCATAGCGCCCTGCATTTCCGTTAAGGGCCATCAGGTAAAGTGAATCCTTTTGCTCTTCAGCAGTCAATGCCTGTTCAAAATAAGAGCTCGCTTGATAGACTTCATTAGCGGCTTCTACTTGTTTTGGTTCAAAAATAAATTTCTGATAAGCGATATATCCGAGCACTCCAATCGCAATCACTGCCACGATGGTAAAGATTGACTTTTGATTCTTTTCTACCCATGCCTCAGTGCGTGAAGCCCCTTCATCAAGGCTGCTAAATACCTCAGCTGTAGTACTTCCTGCTTCAAGTTCCACCTCTTTTTCAACACTAGTTTTGGGCTTGTATCCACGTTTCTTATAAGTCGCCATAGTTGCTTAATTTGAGGGGCAAAAATATGATTTTTATTATAATTTTAAAGTGAAAAATCAATAATTTGCGGTGATTTAGCGCGGCTTTACTAATGCGCCTAATTCCTTAGAACTCAGTCCAAATCCATTTTTGTGTTTTTATCCACGCTCGCTTTAGTCAATTACAAAAACTTTGAGGCCCGCTCCTTTGAATTCGACGCCAAGATCAATTGCTTTGTGGGCCCTAATGGCATAGGCAAGACTAATGTACTCGACGCGGTGTATCATTTGTCTTTTGGCAAAAGCTACTTTAACCCTATTTCGGTCCAAAACATAAAACACGGGGAAGATTTTTTGGTCATTGATGGCACCTACCAAAAAAACGATCAAGAAGAACATGTCGTTTTGGGGATTAAAAAAGGCCAAAAGAAAACCATCAAGCGCAACGGAAAGCCCTACGACAAAATCAGTGATCATATAGGATTCATTCCTCTAGTGATTATTTCGCCGAGTGATCGTGATTTAATTATTGAAGGCAGTGAAACGCGCAGAAAATTCATCGATGGGGTTATTGCGCAAGGCGACCCCGAATATTTACGTCAACTACTCGACTACCAAAAAACACTCGGCCAGCGCAATGCCTTGCTTAAATATTTCCAACTCAATCACACCTTTGACGCCGAAACACTCTCGATATACAACACACAACTCGATGGTCTTGGACAGGCTATTTACAAAAAAAGGCAAGCCTTTATCGAGGCCTTTCTACCCATATTTACCCAGCGCTACCGCTTTATTAGCAACGCCAAAGAATCAGTCCATTTGACTTATCAAAGCCAACTGCACGAGCATAAATTAATTGATTTACTCACGGATAATTTAGGGCGAGATCGGGCGACCCAATACACCAATTACGGCATCCACAAAGACGATTTAAACTTTGAAATCGGGACCTATCCAATCAAGAAATTTGGCTCACAAGGGCAGCAAAAGTCTTTTCTTATTGCACTTAAATTAGCGCAATTCGATTTTTTAAAACAATTGAGTAAAACTACCCCGATATTGCTGTTAGATGATATTTTTGACAAGCTTGATGAAACGCGTGTTGCCCAAATCATGGGTCTGGTCGATCAAGAATCCTTTGGACAAATATTTATCAGTGACACCCACAGTGAACGAACAGAAAATGTGGTGAAGTCCGTCCATCAGAGTTATAAAATTTTTAACTTATAGTCCTGCTTGGATCAAAAATTAAATCATGCCAAAACGCAATACAGAATCACAGCCTATTTCGTCAGTACTACAGGAGTTTTTGACCGGGTCAAAGCTCGAAAAAGGCCTGAACAAAGTAACTGTAGAAGCCACATGGCATCAAGTGATGGGACCACCCATTACCAAATACACCAAAACTTTACGTTGGGCGCCGCCGGTTCT
>RFXU01000015.1 GCA_009921505.1 Flavobacteriaceae bacterium | reverse complement strand
TGTCAAAGCGATGGACTGTTTTAATCGGTTTCCGACCAGGCGGCAAAGTGTCGATAACACTGATATCGAGATCCCCGTATAGACTCATGGCGAGGGTCCGGGGAATAGGGGTGGCCGTCATGACTAAGACATTCGGTGGAAGTTCATTTTTATGCCATAGTTTACTGCGTTGTGCCACGCCAAAACGGTGCTGCTCATCGATAACAGCGAGGCCTAAATTTTTAAAAACAACCCGGTCTTCAAGCAGGGCATGCGTCCCTACCAGAATATGAAGTTTACCCTCTGCGAGCTCCTCTAAAAGAACTTTTCTATCTGAAGTTTTAGTTGAACCTGTTAATAATGAAATACTGATATTCAGTTTATTACAGTATTCAGTTAATCCATTATAATGTTGGACTGACAAAATTTCAGTAGGCGCCAAAATACAGGCTTGATACCCATTATCAAGGGCCAGGAGCATACTCATAAACGCCACTATGGTTTTGCCCGAACCAACATCGCCCTGAAGCAATCGATTCATTTGTGCATTGGCCCCCAAATCTTGTCTTATTTCTTTAATCACCCGTTTTTGTGCCGGGGTTAATTTAAAGGGTAAATGTTCTTTAAAAAAGGTGTTGAAATAGGCCCCAACTTCAGTAAATCTGTATCCTTTAATTTTTTTCTTGTGGATTAAATTTTTCCGCAATAACTGCAGTTGTATAAAAAATAACTCCTCAAACTTTAGTCTAAACTGGGCGCGTGCTAAAGCATTCTGGTCGGTAGGAAAATGAATTTGGGTCAAAGCCTCACGCTGATCCATTAATTTGAGTCGCGACTGAAGAGACTCTGGTAAAGGATCTAGAGTCGGCCCCAAGTGCTCCTGGATCAGTTGCGCGGTAAGCTGGTTCATTATTCTGTTGCTTATGCCGGTCTTACTTAATTTTTCAGTAGAGGGGTATAAGGGCTGAAGGGCGGTGCGCAGTTGCTGTTCGTGTTGGGAGAGCAATTCTAACTCCGGATGCGCCATGGAATATTGACCTTGAAACTGGGTGAGTCGGCCAAAGGCGACCAATGGCACTCCGGTTTTAAGGGATTGTTTGATCCATTTATGCCCGCGAAACCAAATCAATTCCATGGTTCCGGTGTCATCTCTGAACTCTGCGACAAGCCGTTTTCCTCGCTTTTGATCAATTAAATCAACATGAGTGATGGTCCCAATGATTTGCACTTCGGCCCCAGTATTGACTAAACTGCCGATTTTGTGGTACTGGGTTCGGTCAATATAGCGGTTTGGAAAAAGGTGAAGTAAGTCCTGAAATGTATTTATTGAGAGTTCTTGGCGCAGCAGAGTGGCGCGTCCTGGCCCAACGCCTTTAAGGTATTCAATGGGGGTTTGAAGGACATTATTACCACTCATATTTAGTTCATTACCACATTTGAGCGACCTCAGCCTTTAAATAAGCCAATGCGGTGGCCATATCGTCTGAATCATGATCTGTTTGCGTCACGAGGGCAGTGCGCAGGGCACTGACCTCAGGCCAATCGTTTTGGCCTGCTGCGCGAAGCTTGAGTACGGTTTTATTTTTTGCCACCAAAATTAGATCCCAACATTCTGGGCTGACATAAATTTGTTGACTCACGTTGTGATCAAACTCCTGTTCTATGGTTTGTATCAGCGATTGCAGGTACCCCTTTGGTTCTTGTGCCCCGGCAGGCAAACGCAATACGAGTTTGTTTAAGGCATTACGGCTCAAGAATAGAGTAAGTCGCTCGTAAGCTTGAAGCCTTAGGCTAAGGCTCTCTTTTGCGCGCTGTCGGCGAAGCTCAAAATGTCTTCTTTTCTCCTGCTGATTGGCTTGGTGCTTCATGACATAAAGGGCCCCTAAAGCCACCAGAACCCCAGGTAAAATATAAAGGAATAAATTTAAGAGCTCATACATAGTTTATGGTCTGAAGATAGATTTTAAGCCCACTAGAGTTAGTTTTGATTTAAATAATCTAAGGCCACCTGTGTTAGGGCTTTAACTCCAAGGGCCATACCCGAATCCTCTACCTTAAAATCAGGGGTGTGGTGAGGAAAAGGTTCTTTATTCCCGGGCTCCATGCCCCCTAAAAAGAAGAAAAAGCCAGGAACAATCTCCTGATAATATGAGAAATCTTCCCCACCTGTTGACGCAATGGTCGTTTGGACGTTTTCCTTACCAGCCACTGATTCCAGAGAAGGTACCATTTTGGCGGTGAGTTCAGGATCGTTAAAGGTTACTACCGTATTGTTTTGCCACTCGATTTCTGCACTACCGTTGTAGGCTTTTGCGATATCACGCGCCATCTCATTCATCCGTCTCATGATCAGCGCCCGCATTTCGGGATTTAAGGTACGCACCGTTCCGATAAGCTCTGCGGATTCAGGAATAATATTAAAGCGCACCCCAGCCGAAATTTTCCCAACAGTGATTACTGCCGCTTCTTCAACTAAGGGCGATTCGCGGCTGATAATGGTTTGAAATCCATCGATGATTTTTGCAGCGATAAGAATAGGGTCGACGCCAGTCCAAGGCGCTGAGCCATGGGTCCCTTTTCCGCTGATATTCACGACAAAACGTTCCACAGCAGCCATAGTACCGCCTGATTTATAACGGATGGTCCCCACAGGGGTGGCTGAGTTGATGTGCAATCCAAAAATCGCATCGACTGTAGGATTTTGCAACACCCCATCCTTAATCATTAGTTTTGCTCCGCCTTCTTCTCCTGGTGGTGGACCTTCTTCGGCGGGTTGAAATACAAATTTTACAGTCCCTTTGATTTTATCCTTGTGCTGAGACAGGACTTCAGCCACGCCCATAAGTATAGCCGTATGGGTATCGTGTCCACAGGCGTGCATGACCCCAGTTGGCGTGCCTAAAAATGTGGTGGTCTCTAAACTTTTATACGGAAGGTCATTGCGCTCGGTCACGGGCAGCGCATCTATATCGGCGCGCAAAGCGACCACTTTACCGGGTTGATCACCATGAAGCAGACCGATAACCCCAGTTTTAGCGACTCCAGTACGGACCTCCAAACCCAAGGACTCAAGGTGTTTTGCAATTTTTTCTGCTGTACGAAATTCACGGTTAGAAAGTTCGGGGTATTGATGCAAGTCATGACGCCAATCGATTACCTTGGCTTGAACAGCATCAATCGATTCTGCGAGTTCTTTTGGCATTTGAGCCTGTGCGCTTATGCTTGCGATAACACATAAACCGAACAAAGATTTTACAATAGGCGATCTCATCAAAAGGGAAGATTTAAAATTTGTAAGCATTAAATATAGCCCTTTTCTCTTTGGACTGCAAGTGGAGTAAATGTTTATAAATTATGAAATTTGACCGATGCCTCCTGCTTCATTTTCCCTATTTTCGAGGCCATAAGCATACAGAAATTTTTACTTGGAAAATTATCTCGATCAACTTAATGAAGCCCAAAAGGCCCCAGTAATCCAAAAGGATGGGGCTATGATTGTTATCGCTGGAGCCGGTTCCGGGAAAACTCGAGTATTGACTTATCGCATTGCCTATTTGATGCAACAGGGTGTGGATCCCTTTAATATTCTTTCATTGACCTTTACCAATAAGGCAGCACGGGAAATGAAAGAGCGAATTTCGGCTATCGTCGGAACCAGTGAGGCTAAAAATTTGTGGATGGGAACATTTCACAGTGTTTTTGCTAAGATCCTTCGGGTAGAGGCTGAACGCCTGGGTTATCCCTCAAATTTCACCATTTACGATACCCAAGACAGTCAGAGCGTCATTCGCTCGCTGATTAAGGATATGAACTTGGACAAGGATGTGTATAAATACAAGCAGGTATACAGTCGCATCTCCTCCTACAAAAACAGCTTGATTACCGTCAAGGCTTATAATAATAACCCAGAGCTTCAAGAGGCCGATGCCATGGCACGCATGCCCCAACTCGGTGCCTTGTATAAAAACTATGTCGAGCGCTGTTTTAAGGCTGGCGCTATGGATTTTGATGACTTATTGCTTAAAACCAACGAACTCTTAACGCGTTTCCCAGAGGTCCTAGCCAAATATCAACAACGCTTCCAGTATATTTTGGTCGATGAGTACCAAGATACCAATCACAGTCAATACTTGATTGTCCGAGCGCTGAGCGATCGCTTCCAAAATATTTGTGTTGTTGGGGACGACGCCCAGAGTATTTATGCCTTTCGTGGAGCGAACATAAACAACATCCTTAATTTTCAAAAGGATTATGATGACGTTAAAGTTTATCGATTAGAACAAAATTACCGATCGACTAAAACCATTGTGAACGCCGCAAATAATGTCATAGAGCAAAACCAAAATCGTTTAGATAAGGAGGTTTGGACCCACAATGATTTAGGAGAAAAAATCGGGGTGCATCGCAGTATGACCGATGGGGACGAGGGTCGTTTTGTAGCCAATATGATTTATGATTCGGTTATGAATCAGCATAGACCTTATGATGATTTTGCTGTATTATATCGGACCAACGCCCAATCGCGCTCGATTGAAGATGCTTTGCGTAAAAAGGACATTCCTTATCGCATTTATGGGGGACTCAGTTTTTATCAGCGAAAAGAAATCAAAGATGTCATCGCCTATTTGCGTTTGATACTAAACCCTAAGGATGAAGAGGCCTTAAAACGTGTGATTAATTATCCCGGACGAGGGATAGGGGATACAACCATCAGTAAGCTTGTGGTGGCTGCCGATCAAAAAGGAGTTTCATTGTTTGAGATTTTGACCGGTCTCGGAGCTTTAGATATCGGGATTAACGCGGGGATTCGCACCAAATTGGATAATTTCACCACCCTGATTCAAAGCTTTCAGGTGATGAATCAGCAATATAATGCCTTTGAAATCGCAGAATATGTGGTCCGCCATACAGGGCTTTATCAGGAAATAAAAAAAGACGGGACCCCTGAAGGGATAGCACGTTTAGAAAATATCGAAGAGCTACTTAACGGAATCAAGGATTTTGTGGAGGGCCAAAGGGAATTGGCGGATACTACCGGCAGCTTAGCCGAGTTTCTTGAGGATGTGGCCCTAATTACCGATTTGGATCAAGACAAAGAAGAGGGTCAAAGGGTTTCATTAATGACCGTGCATTTAGCCAAAGGGTTGGAATTTCCCGTGGTCAGTATTGTGGGTATGGAAGAAGATTTATTTCCCAGCATGTTGAGCATGAATTCTAGATCAGAATTGGAGGAGGAACGGCGCTTATTTTATGTAGCGCTCACCCGTGCCAAAGAAAAAGCCTACCTCACTTATGCACAAAGTCGATACCGATGGGGTAAACTCATTGACGCTGAGCCGAGTCGTTTTATTGAAGAAATCGACGAAAAATATTTGGACCTACTGACCCCCAAACCATCAGAGCGCTACCGAACTTTTGTAGATCCAGATGTGTTTGATGATCATGATTACAGCCAAATAAGATTAAGGGGCCATGGGACAAATCAAAGCTCAGGTCAAGGCTCAAAAGCCAGCTATTCTGATCAGGGTGCAAATAGAGTCAAACCGGCAAAGCCACAACCAAGTGCGCCACGTTTCACACCGCCTTCGAACTTAAAAAAATTAAAAAGTTTAAACCCAGATTTGGACAAATCCAGTGCTCCTGTTGATGAAGCGGCCTTGTCAACGCTTAAAGTTGGGACTCGAGTAGGGCACATGCGTTTTGGACAAGGAACAATCGTGGCCTTAGAAGGACAGGGTCCAGATATGAAGGCCGAGATTAATTTTGACTCGGCGGGTCTAAAAAAATTATTATTGCGCTTTGCCAAACTCTCACTAGTCTCTTAAAGTCATGGCAGAACTGTTACGTATTTATAACGACCCGCCCAATCCAAAGGCGATTCAGCGCGTTGTAAACTGCCTTAAAAACGGAGGACTTGTTATTTTTCCGAGCGATACGGTATATGCGATGGGTTGCGCGGCCTATGAAAAAAAGGCTGTTGAAAAACTGCGTATGATTGTTGGCCGAAAAAAGGCCGAAGCCCCCATGAGCTTTATTTGCCGTGATCTGAGTCAAATCAGTCAACTCACTCGCCCTTTGGAACAACCGGTATTTAAGCTCTTAAAAAGAGCCTTTCCTGGACCTTATACGTTTATTTTGCCCGGAGGGAATGACCTGCCCAATAGTTTTAAAAAGCGTAAAGAGGTTGGGGTCCGTATTCCCGACAACCCGATTATTCAGGCCGTACTTGAAGTGCTCGATGCGCCCATGGTCTCGCGTTCAATAAAAGATGAAGATCTCATATTGGAGTATACCACCGACCCTGAATTGATTTATGAACACTGGCAGTATAAAGTGGACCTGGTCATTGATGGGGGTATCGGGGGTAATGTGGCCTCTACGGTAGTCGATTTGACTCAAGATCCTCCTCAGATTCTGCGCGAGGGTTTGGGCCCCTTGGATATCATTTAAAACTTTAAACAAAAAAAACACCAGCAATTCGCTGGTGTTTTTTTATTCTTACTTAATGCACGTATTTTTTCATGCATTCAGGATCTGCCAATTAGTTCCCTTGGGCAGAAAGATTTTCGAGTTCGTCCTCTACCATTTTATAGAACTGATCGATTTTCGGTAAGACGTAGATTTTAGTTCGTCTGTTAATCGCTCTATTGGCTGGAGTGTCATTGGCCACAAGTGGATTGTACTCTGCTCGACCTGCTGCAATAAGTTGACTTGGTTTAACCCCCAAGGTTTGAAGCTCACGAACAATAGCCGTAGAACGCTTCACACTCAAATCCCAGTTATCGATTAGAGGGCCATTGCTATAAGGCACATCATCGGTGTGGCCTTCAACTAAAGCCTCAAAATCAGGCTTGCCATTGATGACAATAGCAACCTTAGCTAGAATTTCTTTAGCGCGCTCAGTAACGTTATAGCTCCCGCTCTTAAAGAGCATTTTGTCTGATAACGAAATGAAAACCACTCCTTTTTCTACGTTGATTTCGATGTCTTTGTCATCCAAACCAACTTCTTTTTTCAAGCTAGAGACAATCGCTAAAGAGACGCTATCTTTTTTGTTCAAAGCATCTTGTAGTCGGTTGATTTTTAAATCTCGTTCTTTTAGACTTTCCAAAGACTTTTCTAGGTTCGTCGCGCCCGTTTGCGTCAACACCGTCAGATCTTTTGAACTTTCAATAAGGTCTTGTTTGTCCTTCTTGAGTTCAGCAATACGCTCCTCAAAAGAAGCGATGCGTACTTTAGCCGTGGCTTGTTCCGCCTCACAGGCATTAAGTTTAACGGTTGCTGTATTGAGAAGGTCTTGTGTTCTTTTTTGTTTTGCTTGTAATTCTGTAAACTGTTTTTTAGTTACGCAGGATCCCATCACAAGTCCAGCGCCTAGTAATAAAAACAAATGTTTTGTCGTCATAGTGGTAGGATTAAGTTGATTCAAAATTAACAATTAATGCCTATATCCAATAGGCCTTAACAATAATTTATACACAGGTTATAAAGGCTTTTTTATGTCTATTAAAACTGACTAAAATAACGGCGATTTTTAAAAAATCTTGCGTAGAGAATTGATGAGATTCGCGCGTATTTTAACCGAGTTGCCCATATTTTACGCTTTTTAAGGT
This sequence comes from Flavobacteriaceae bacterium, assembly GCA_009921505.1. Lineage (GTDB taxonomy): Bacteria > Bacteroidota > Bacteroidia > Flavobacteriales > Flavobacteriaceae > BACL21. The sequence goes on along the minus strand of RFXU01000015.1, from coordinate 13,158 downwards.
AAATGGGGAGCAATCGGTACACATCAAAATGAGCTTTGATTATGGCCCAGGTATGCTTTGGCCTTCCTTGAAGCAGAAAAACAATTCCTGAGAGCCCATCTAAAATCAATCGCACAAATATTATAAATACAATCCGCGGTCCTGCGACATTTTTAATTAAAACCAAAAGAGAATTCCGGAAGTTTAAAAATGATTTGCGTGGGTTTGCACTGCTGAGGGTACCCCCGCCTTTGTGATAAACACTTGATTGAGTGATGCAACGCACGCGTCCGCCTCTAGACTGCAGTCGCCAACACAGGTCAATTTCTTCTTGGTGGGCAAATAAATCCGAATCAAAACCACCAACACGCTCAAAGGCCTCTGCACGCAAGCATAAACACGCCCCGCTGGCCCAGAAAATCTCTTGGTTATTATCGTACTGTCCGTGATCCTGTTCTAAAATATTGAGAATACGCCCACGACAAAACGGATACCCGAAAGTATCTAAATAGCCCCCTGCGGCCCCGGCATATTCAAAGTATTGAGTCTTATTTAAATCTTTTATTTTCGGTTGGGCGGCAACCAATTCTAATTCCTGCTCAAAGGCCTGAATAATGGGGTCGAGCCACCCTTGAACTACCTTTATGTCATTGTTCAGCAAAACGTATAAATCGTGAGTGGGGTCATTTTGGTTTTCTGCCTGTTGTCTTATTAGGGAGATGGCTTTGTTATACCCTCCAGCATAACCGAGATTTTCTTCTAGGGCAACAATTTCAACCTCAGGATAATGTTGGCGAAGCCAATGTAATGAATGATCGGTAGAACCGTTATCAGCGACCACGATATCAGCCTGAGGACTGCAACGCAGCAAGGGCGCCATAAATTCTTGCATCAGAGCCAGTCCGTTGTAGTTCAGTACGATTATTGCTGTTTTCACAGGCGCAATTTAAGGTAAAAAAATCTCTTCATTGGGCTATTCCACCATGCTTGGGCCCCTTGTGATCAATAATTTTAAGTAATCCTTATGCTCACAGGTATGGCCAAGGTTAAAGCCATAGGGAACTCTAGATAAAATGAAGTTTGGTATGAACAAAATATGAGCGTTAGATTGCACAAAAATGGCGCAACCTTTACCTTTACTCAGAATCTAAATATCGATTGCCTTATTAGGCGATGATACCAATAGAAATATATGCCAGGATTTGAAGTATTTGGAGCTCAAGAGCGGGCTCAAGTCAATGAAGTATTAGAAACCGGTGTTTTGATGCGCTATGGTTTTGATGGAATGCGTCAAGGCCATTATAAAGCCCTTGAATTTGAGCAAGCCTTTGCCAAAAGAATGGGGGTAAACCACTGCCAATTGGTCTCAAGTGGCACAGCCGCCCTAAGTGTGGCTTTGGCCAGTGCGGGAATTGGTGCTGGTGATGAGGTAATCATGCCCACTTTTACCTTTGTGGCTAGTTTTGAATCCATCATGATGTTAGGGGCCATTCCGGTTCTTGTGGACATTGATGACACTTTAACACTAGATCCAAAAGCTGTGGCTGCGGCCATTACTGACAAAACTAAAGCGGTGATGCCGGTTCATATGTGCGGTTCAATGGCAGACTTAGGGGCATTAAAGGCCTTGTGCCAGGAGCACAATCTTATTTTATTGGAGGACGCTTGTCAGGCTATTGGTGGAACTTATGATGGCGTTGCGCTCGGCGCCTACGGCGATTTGGGTTGCTTTTCTTTTGACTTTGTAAAGACCATTACCTGTGGTGAAGGGGGCGCAGTGATTACCAATAATGCTCAATACAAGGTAAACGCCGACCAATATCAAGACCACGGTCATGATCATATGGGCAACGATCGCGGTGCCGAAACTCATCCTACTTTGGGCTATAATTTTCGCATTTCTGAATTGCATGCAGCCGTTGGGTTGGGTCAATTGCAGCGTTTTGACGAAATTTTGGCACGTCAAAAGGCGCATTACGATGTTTTAGCTAATGCTGTCACTGATGTGCCGGGGGTAAGTTTCAGACGCGTTCCTGAAGGCGGCGTTCAGAATTATTCTTTTTTAAATATCTTTTTACCCACTGCAGAAAAGGCCGAGCAAGCCCAGAAAGCGCTGTCCGCTGCAGGAATTGACGCATGTTTTTATTGGTTTAAAAACAATTGGCATTACATCAACGGTTGGGAACATTTGTCCCAGGCCAAGAGTATTGCGCCCTTAACCCCAGAAATTAAACAGACGCTTTTAGGACTCCATTCCAAGGATTTTAGGCAAAGCGATCATTTTATGGGCCGTACTTTGAGCTTTTTGGTCAAACTAGGATGGGATGAAGAAACCTTGAACCATCGGGCTCAAATCATGCGGGATACTCTGCAGAATATCTAAGTAATCGGCGGCACACGTTTTTGTATGTTCGCTTATTACTTCGGCATTGAGCGCGTTAAATACAAGCCTATTTAATACGAGATATAGTCGGTTATTTCAAGACCATAACCAATCATTCCTACACGTTTGCTTTGCTCGTGATTCGAAATCAATTTGATTTTGTGAATCCCTAGGTCGTGTAAAATCTGTGCGCCAATGCCAAAATCTTTATTGTCCATGGGCAGTTGTGGGGCTTTGACGATCGTTCCTTCCACTTGAAGAGACTTAAGCTGGGTTAAGCGTCCCAAAACATTCAACGAAGGATTATTTTGGTTAATAAATACCATCGCCCCTAAACCACGGTCATTAATGACTTGGAACATGGCATCGAGGGTTTGATGCGTATCTTGGGTCAGTGAAGCCAAAAGATCATTATTGACCATAGAGGCATTGACCCGAACGGGCACTTCGGTGCTTGGTCCCCAGGAACCTTTGGTAAGGGCTATATGGACTTGATTGTTTGTGGTCTGAAGATAGGCTCGTAGTCTGAAGCGACCAAAGCGGGTTTCGAGTTCAAAGTCTTCCTTCTTTTCAATTAAGGAGTCGTGTTCCATGCGGTAGGCGACAAGATCTTCAATGGAAACAAGTTTTAAATTGAACTGTTTTGCGACCTCGACCAATTGGGGTAAACGGGCCATAGTCCCATCTTCATTCATGATTTCGACGATAACTCCAGCGGGCTGAAACCCAGCAAGCCGGGCAAAATCGATTGCGGCTTCGGTATGTCCGGTGCGGCGTAAAACTCCACCTTCTTTAGCAATCAATGGAAAAATATGCCCCGGGCGGCTTAAATCGTGGGGTTTTGTATCATTGTCGGTTAAGGCCTTAATGGTTTTAGCGCGATCTGATGCTGAAATTCCTGTAGTGACTCCAGATCCGCGTAAGTCGACCGAAATGGTAAATGCGGTTTCCAAGGGATCTGTATTGTTGCCCACCATCATGTCAAGCTGTAGACTTTTACAACGCGACTCGGTTAAAGGGGCACAAATGAGTCCACGACCATGAGTGGCCATAAAGTTGATCATCTCAGGGGTAACACATTCGGCTGCTGCCAAAAAATCACCTTCGTTTTCACGATCCTGATCATCCACCACGATAATCACTTCACCCCGCTTTATGGCTGCGATTGCCTCGGGAATCGTGTCCAAAACTAGGTCTTGGGGTGGGGTGTTGGTGTTCTGGCTCATGCGTCAATTTTTTCTATGGGTGCAAATATAGGGATTGACCCCGACTATTTCTTTTTGCGCCATTTAAAACGCTGGAAAAAGGCGTCAAAGTCAAAAATGCCTTGATCTGTTGTCGCGCGATATGTCAACCAAATACTCAGGGGAAGCATAATGAAACTGCTGATCCATGTGGCCATAAAAGGGTGCATGGTTCCGTCTTCAGCGCTGTTTTTGGCAAAAATGCCGATAAAATGATAGGTTAAAAACAAGACAATCGCAATAACCATCGGGAGTCCCATACCTCCTTTACGTATGATCGCGCCAAGCGGGGCGCCCACGAAAAACAAAATGATGCACGATACGGCTAAAGCAAATTTTTCGTGCAAGGCTATTTCGTGTTTGTTCAGTGTTTTTATCAGCTGCTGGTGATTTTTCTTTTTGGACCCCAGTGCCTGTATTGAGCTTCGGACATTATCTAGGGCTGTCCCGGCAATGCGTACTTGTTGACGAATATCGTAGAGTTCCAAGATCGAGTTAAATTCTGTCTTGTTTTTGATCTGTTTATACGTAGAATCGGCAAATTGAGTAAAACCACTGCGGAAGTACATATTACCGGTCATTTGCGCGATATCGTCACTAAACACATCAGAGAGGCGATCAATTTCTGGAATTAATTCACCCACATTGTACATATTGTGGTTGTTTAAGTTGTTTTCCTTATCAATGTCTGTATCGTTTAGCTCTGTTAAATCTATATGTATGGTGTAGGTCTTAAAGGCGCTTTTGGCGAAGGGTCGATTGATCCGTTCTTTAACCCCATCACTAAGCTGAATATCCTCGTAGTAGTGCCCATTGTTTAAAATCAATGAAAGGGTGTTTGAGTCTTCGGAACTGGCCAGCTCACCAGATTCAGCCATAATTACGGTCGTGTTTTCGCTCGGACTCTCGGGATTCTTTTTGTGGATAATGACCTCTTCTAAATACTGGTCTCGATCTCCGTATTTCTTTTGAACTTTAATATTGAAATCATCCCCAATCGAACTGAACTGTCCAGCGACGATGGCCATAGAGGGACTGACTTGGGCAATATTTCGCCGTAAATTTTGCCATTTATACTCTGAATAGGGTATGACGTTGTTCGCGAATACAAAGGCAATGGCTGAGAGCAATAAAATAAATACTGAAAGACTGCGCATGGCACGCTGAAGTGAAATCCCAGTGGACTTCATAGCGGCGAATTCATATTGCTCAGAGAGGGTTCCAAACACCATCAAAGAGGTGACCAATATGGTCAATGGCAGAACCAGTGGAATTAATTTTGGGGTAAAAAACCACAAAAACTTCAAGATAATTGAAAATGATAAGTCTTTTCCCGCCAGCTCTGAGATATATAACCAGATGGTTTGAAGCACAAAGATGAACATCAAAATAATAAAGACGCTAAAAAACGTCTTTAAAAAACTGGTTAATATATAGCGGTCTAATATTTTCACGGGCCTAGTAAAGCGTGTTGATGTAATAGCCTTGTTCTTGATACTTATTAAGGTCTACTGCAAAATTGTCTGGAGTCAACTTTTGGTTGGGCTTAAATGACTTAACGGTCAAGATAAACTGAGTGCCTTTAGCATCGGTTTGAATGAGCTTATAAATGTGATTGGTGCCAGTATCAATACCAAGGAGCATATTTTTAATTTCGGCCTCGCTATCAATGGGATAGAGCTTGACATATTGTATGTTTTTCCCCGCAACTTTTTGCGTGATGTCCCAAGCATAGGTGTATCCTTCTTTATAAAAGGTAAGCAACTTAGAAGGGGTGACACTTTTGTCTTGTTCCGGATCTAAATCGCTCACCGTGAGTTCCAAGTCCTCTGGAGCGATGGTAAAGAGCTTGTCCCCATCAAAAACTCGAGTCATGCCCATCATGCTTAGGCGATAGCGTTCTCCTTTGAGCATCACACTGCCTTGTGTTTTTTGATCGACTTGTTCTTTTTGATTGACTAAATTCCAGGTAAAGTCTATTTCGATATCCTCATAACTGCTGACTTTTTCCGCCACAGCATCCAAAAGTTCCTGCGCCTGCTGGGCGCTTTGGGCTTTTCCGCTAAACGGAATCAAAAGGATTAAGGCCAAAAGAATTCCAAAACGTCGATATTTAGTCTTGTATTTCATTGTCAAGGAGTTTATTTAAAGCGTCCAAATCGGGCACTAAAATTTGTCTGGCTTTACTGCCTTCAAAGGGACCAACGATGCCTGCCGCTTCAAGCTGATCAATAATGCGCCCGGCTCGGTTATACCCTAATTTTAATTTGCGCTGCAAAAGTGAGGCCGAGCCCTGTTGGGCTATGACCAGTACCTCGGCGGCGTCTCGAAAAAGTGCATCACGCTCATCTATAGAAATATCAAGACTTGTGCCACTTTCTTCTCCGACATATTCCGGTAATAAATGCGCATCGGGATAAGCTTTTTGCCCCCCAATAAATTCAGTAATATCAGCAACCTCTGGCGTATCTAAGAAGGCGCACTGTAGGCGCACCACGTCATTTCCTTGAGTATAAAGCATATCTCCGCGCCCGATCAATTGATCTGCTCCTGAGGCGTCCAATATTGTTCTAGAATCAATTTTACTGGTAACCCTAAACGCAATTCGGGCAGGGAAGTTTGCCTTGATAATTCCAGTAATCACATTAACCGAAGGGCGCTGAGTGGCAATAATTAAATGAATTCCAATAGCACGTGCTAATTGAGCAAGACGCGCGATCGGGGTTTCTACTTCTTTGCCCGCGGTCATGATCAGGTCGGCAAACTCATCAATTACTAAAACGATATAGGGCAGGTAACGATGTCCATCATGTGGGTTGAGCTTACGAGCTTTGAACTTGTCATTGTACTCTTTAATGTTGCGCACCATAGCATCTTTGAGCAAGTCGTAGCGCTGATCCATTTCAATACACAGGGAATTCAGCGTATGGATGACCTTGGTGGTATCGGTAATAATAGCCTCCTCTGTATCGGGTAATTTGGCCAAATAATGACGTTCAATTTTGTTGAAAAGGGTCAACTCTACTTTTTTAGGATCAACCAGAACAAACTTGACCTCGGCTGGGTGCTTTTTATACAAGAGCGAGGCGAGTATGGCGTTCAAACCTACAGACTTTCCTTGACCGGTAGCACCGGCCATGAGCAAGTGTGGCATTTTAGCCAGATCGACGACAAAAGTTTCATTGCTAATGGTTTTACCCAGGGCTAGAGGCAACTCCATTTCAGCCTTTTGAAATTTTGGAGAACTGATCACACTGCGCATGGAGACCATTTGGGGTGACTTGTTTGGCACCTCTATCCCAATGGTTCCTTTTCCTGGTATCGGTGCGATAATTCGAATACCCAGCGCAGATAGAGAAAGGGCGATATCGTCTTCTAGATTTTTGATTTTTGAAATTCGAATACCAGCATCTGGCACAATTTCATATAGCGTCACTGTGGGACCAATGGTGGCTTTGATACTGGCAATCCCGATTGAATAATTGTTTAAGGTATCAATGATTCGTCTTTTGTATTCTTCGAGCTCTTGCTCATCGATGGTGATGCCTTTACCGCCAGAATAATCTTTGAGCAGCTCTATTGAAGGAAATTTAAAGTTTTTCAGCTCTAGAGTAGGGTCGAAGGTGCCAAAATCTTGCACGAGCTGTTCACTAGTACTCAAAGAAACTTCTTCTTTGGCGGTTTCAATCTCTAGTGCAACGTCATCATCTGAGTCAGAGTTAATAGGAGCAGTCGTCTTTTTTATCTCGGGTTCAGGATCATTATCCGTGTAATTGTTTTCTTGCTCATGGTCATCGGGGTGTCCCTCTGAACGATCCACATCATTTAAAGCAACCGGCTCTGCGGGCTCATCCGTGTCAAAAGTTACCGTTTGTGGCTGCTCGTCAAATCCTTCAGAACTGGCTTCATGTTGCCCGGTGAGCTCTTGAATAGAATCGTTAGCTTCTGTGATAGCGCCTTTAATTTTACGTGGTCTGTTTTTAATCCATTGAGTTAAGTTGTCTGGGGTCCATTTTAGTCTTAAAACCAAATATATTAACCCTGTAAAGCCTAGAAAAAGTCCTAAACCCGTAGCTCCCATATAGCCCTGGAGAACATCACTTATTTCAAAGCCAACTACGCCTCCTAACATGGGTTTGCTGTGCGCAATAAATCCAAAACACAAGCTGAGCCATATCATTAAGTATAGGCCCCAGAACCAAAATTTCCTCAAGGGTTTTGTGGCCAAATTAAAAAACAAATAAAGACCTGAAACTATAAAAAGACCGGCCAAAATAAATGCCGCAAGGCCAAAGCCATTATAGATAAACAAGTGCCCAAGAGTATTGCCGAGATGACTTAAGTAATTATCGGCCGGATTCGTCTTGTCAAAGGTCCCTAAAAGACTTTGATCACTTTGCCAACTCAGGATGTAAGAGGCGAAGGAGATGATTAAAGCAACTCCAAAAATGGTTAAAAACCCTCCTAATAAAACTGATTGTTGACGAGACAAAGTCCAAGATTGGGCTTTAGCCTTTGTTTTAGTAGGTTTTTTCTGCTGTCGTTTAAAAAACATGCCTTAGGTTGAGTAATTACAAATATACAAGGATAGCCATCAGTATACAAGGTGCTGCATATTTAAAGCAACATCAGTTTTTCACTGTAGATGATAACCGCAATAATTAATGAAATGATTGCGGCAATGGAGACAAAACCTGCTGCCATGTCCTTGATCCGTCCAATCTTTGGATCGAAATCAGGTTGAATAAAATCTGAGATTCTTTCTAATGCCGTATTGATTCCTTCGGCCATGAGCACTAAACCAATGGCCAGTGTTTGTGCGGCCCAAGCCCAAGGCTCTATCTCAAAATACAAACCCATTACAGTCACTCCAAGACCTACCGCGAGTTGAATACGAAAGGCCCGTTCGGTCAATAAAATCGTCATTCCGCGTAGGGCAACTTTTATGGCTTGAACGACACTTTGTTTGGGTCTCATTTATGACAAGGCCTTGAGTGCGCTACCAAAATCAGGGGCCTGACCAATCTCAGGGACTAACTCTGTGTACACTACAGTGTGATTTGCATCGGTAACCACAACGGCCCGAGCAAGCAGTCCTGCAAAGGCTCCCGATTCAATTTCGACACCATAATCCTGTCCAAATTTGCCTGTTTTAAAGTCACTTAAGACTTCAACATCTTCAATACCATCGGCACTACAAAAACGAGCTTGTGCAAACGGAAGATCTCTTGAAATACACAAAATAACCGTGTCGGGATATTTGCTGGCATGCTCGTTAAACGTGCGTGCCGCTGCACTACAAACTCCAGTATCAACACTTGGAAAAATATTCAATACGAGCTTTTTACCCTCAAAATCTTTGAGATGAACTGTATTTAAATCTTTAGTGATTAATGAGAAATCAGGACATTTTTCTCCTAATTCAGGAAGACTGCCATTGGTGAATGTTGGGGTGCCCCCGAGGGTTATGTTTGCCATAGATTTTTCTTTTTTATTGTTTTTTTTTAGTTCTAAGATGATATTGAGTCACATTACTTTGTGTGAGCAATTTGTCTAATTTTTATGCGAAACGCAGCGAACAGTAGGGTCATAAACGGACTGATCCAATTGAAAATTGCATAACCCGCATAAGACAAGGTGTCCACGCCGAGCACCCCGCTTTGATAGGCCCCACAAGTATTCCAAGGAATCAATGCCGAGGTAACCGTACCGCTGTCTTCTAAAGTCCTTGAGAGATTTTCAGGGGCTAAGCCCTTTTCTTTGTAGGCCTTGGCATACATTTTACCAGGCACTACAATGGCCAAATATTGATCACTCGCGGCAATATTGATGGCCAAACAACTGGCAACCGTACTGGCAAACAAGCCAAAGGTGGTATGAAAAAGTTTAAGTAAGGCTTCTGAAATACTGGATAAAGCCCCGATCGCCTCCATTATTCCGCCAAAAACCATTGCGCAAAGGATCAGCCAAATAGTACCGAGCATCCCAGCCATGCCACTAGAAGTGAACAAATCATTAAGCGGAGCATAAGTGGTCGGAATTTCTATAGATACTGTGATGGCGTTCATTAGACCCTTATAGGCAGTAACCATATCGAGGTCTTTGCCGCCACCAATTAAAGCAACCAATTCGGGCTGTGTCCACAAAGCTGCGGCCGCAGCGAGAAGCGTACCGGTAAATAAAGCGATAAGGGGGGCGACTTTTTTGACAATCATAAAAATAACCAGCGCAGGTACCACAAATAACCATGGACTTACCATAAATGCCGTATCAATCGCGGCAAGCATTTCTGAAGTTTGCGATTCGCCATTTGGATCAAGGGTCAGTCCTAAAATTCCGAAAAATAAAAGGGTGATTACAAAACTCGGTATTGTAGTGTAGGTCATGTATTTAATATGGGTAAACAAATCGGTTCCGGCCATGGCTGGCGCTAAATTTGTTGTATCGCTCATAGGGGAGAGCTTGTCCCCAAAATAGGCTCCAGAAATTACCGCTCCGGCCGCCATTCCGGCATCTATTCCAAGGGCGTTTGCAATACCAATCATCGCAATTCCTACTGTTGCAGAAGTCGTCCAACTACTGCCCGTAGCAATAGAAATAATGGCACAGATAACCACCGTAGACAGTAAAAAAATAGAAGGTTTTAAAAGGCTTAACCCATAGTAAATCATCGTGGGGATGATGCCACTGAGCAGCCAAGTCCCCGCCAAGGCACCCACCATGAGTAAAATTAGAATAGCCCCTGTGGTACTTTTTATATTTTCAGCGACTTCATCGATCATTTTGTCAAAAGAAATGCCGTTGTACACTCCAACTAGAGCAGCCACCGCGCCACCCACAAGCAATAAAAACTGATTACTGCCACTTAAAGCATCGTCTCCAAAGGCGTAGATCACATTGAAAAACAACAAAGCAACCAAAACAAATACCGGGACTAAAGCTTGAATTATGGGTAATTTAAGGCGTGGCTCTTTTGAATTTTCTTTAAGGCTCATAGGTGAAATCGTTACTTGTGTAATGTTACGATTTTGTCGATGACTTTGCAAATTATAGGGTGGATTCATGAATCCTCACATGGCTTATTTGTACTTATTGTATATGAAGCCTTGCTTTGTAACTCAGGACTCCCGCACAACAGTCATTTTGATTATGTTTTTCACGCCAAGTTCTTTATCCGTTGGGAAATCATTGCCTGTAGTTTTTATTCTGTACGCTTGTTTTACTGAAATTCTTTGGGCACAAGTAGGTATTGGGACCATACATCCGGATCCTAGTGCAATTTTAGACATCTCCAGTCCAAATCAAGGGGTTTTGCTGCCTCGAGTTGAACTTAAAGATCAGACCAAATGGGGTTTGAATAGCCTCCACGAGGCCGCTGAAGGACTCATGGCGTATCATACCGCAGATAGTTTGTTCGGGGGGCGTGGACTTTATGTTTTTGATGGAGGGTCATGGCGAGGATTGGCTTATAAGCGTCCTGATTATGAGCAATGGCAATGGACAAACTCAGGGCTACAATATGCCGCAGGTGGGGTTTATATCGGGGCAAATGCCGCCACCAATAATGATCTCTGGCTGAGTCGCCGTTTAATTGACTGGGACAATAGCAATTATTATGTGGACCCCGCAGCGGGATCCGTCCTTAACGAAATAAAACTCGATCCGGGCTCGACCTCGGATACCAGTCTGTTTTGGGACCGCCCAGACACAGGTTTTTTTGCGCCTACCCCGGGATCTATTGGGCTTTCTGTGTCCGGTATTTTGCGCTGGTATTTAAGTTCAGACGGGCGCTTGGGCATAAACACAGCAGACCCGCAGGCCCAAATAGATGTAAACGGAAGTTTTAAACTGGGCACAGAAGGCAGCGTTATACAGGGCGTAAAGCGATTTATTCAAATTCATATCATCCCTTATGATTGGGCACAAGATTCTTGGACTTTAGAAATTGATGCAGCGACTCTTGCGGTTATGAATATCCCTTTATCCGCCAACATACACGGTCAAATTCGGGGTGCTCTTTCGCGGCAACTCAGGGTGCTGAGTCAAGGTATAGATGAACAGGGTTATCATCTTACCCTTACAGGTATTAATCCAAACTTAGGGGGACAATCTCTGGAATTAGATTTTTTGGTTGTCTATTGATTCAATCAACACAAAATATGTTGTCATAAAATAACTTAAGACAAAACACCCACCTCGATCATACACTGACGCATCATTTGATAGGTACGCTCGATGTCGTTATCGAGCCCAATTGAAAAACGAATCAGTCCATCGGTCAGTCCCATTTCGGCTTGTTCTTCGAGAGGAATCTCGGAAGATGTAGAACTGCCCGGTGCGCTGAATAAGGTTTTGTAAAATCCTAAACTCACCGCGAGGTAGCCTAAGTTGCGTTCTTGCATAAGCTCCATGAGTTTATTTGCGGTTTCAAGATTTCCCGCGTCAATAGTGAGCATACCGCCGTAGCCGTACTCAGGATTCATCATGCGGCTAAATAAGGTATGGCTCGGATGACTCTTTAGTCCAGGATAAACGGTCTTTAGTCCATCGGCCTCAAACTTTTGAGCGAGATACATGGCGTTATGGCTGTGTTGTTTGATGCGGATGTGAAGGGTTCTGAGATTTTTTAAAATAGAGGCCGCACGCAGACTGTCCATACTCGCCCCCAAGAGCATACAGGCACCGTCATTCACGTTGCGCAGTTGATCGATAAATTCTTGAGAACCGCAGATCACGCCGCCCATAGTATCACTGCTTCCGTTAATAAATTTGGTCAAGCTATGCATTACAATATCGGCACCGAGTTTATATGGAGCAATACTCAAAGGAGCGAAGGTATTGTCAACCATCAGCACCAGTCCATGTTTCTTGGCCAGGGCTGATAATGCGGTGATGTCAGCCACTTCCAAAAGAGGATTGCTCACACTCTCACAATAAAGTACTTTTGTGTTGGGTTTTATCGCTTGTTCTACCGCCTCTAGGTTGGTAATGTCTACAAAACTTGTTTCAATACCCAGGCGAGGGGTGAAGTTCTTTAAAAAAGCATAGGTCCCCCCGTAAATAGTGCGGCTCGAGACAATATGATCTCCTTGACCGCAATACTGTAGCAATGCAGGTGTGATCGCGCCCATCCCGGTCGCGGCAACCGTGGCCGTTTCTGTGCCTTCCATGGCGGCTAGGGCTTGTCCCAGGTAAAGGTTAGAGGGAGTACTGTGTCGCGAATACAAATAACAGCCTTCTGCATTGCCTTCAAAGGTGTCAAACATGGTTTTGGCCGATAAAAAGGTATAAGTCGATGAGTCTGAAATACTCGGGTTTACCCCTCCAAATTCTCCAAAATATTGAAGGTCTTGTATATTGTTTGCTGGATCAAAGGACATAGTATAGGTTTTTATCAAATCTATAAAATGATGTATTGAATAACAATATGACTTGTATTATTTAGAAAATTAATTGGTTAATTAGTATTTATATAGAAATAATTTCTAAAATGGTATTTTTGAAGAATTAACATTAGAATATTTTTTGGTTATGACTTTTGATTCGGCAGAT
>RFXU01000140.1 GCA_009921505.1 Flavobacteriaceae bacterium | reverse complement strand
ACAGACACACCCTTTTAAGGGTGTAGTCGTGTCGTCACGTGTGATGTCCGATTTTTGAAGGTATAAACATGAATAGAAAACAGTTGCGCGCTAAAAAGGCGTATGAGCGTAAGCATGCACTTGAAATTGCATGGCGACACGCATCAGTCTGCGGTGATCTGGATGATAATGGCAATTATGTCCGTGTCACCGATCCTATAGCCGTGAATGCCCTGTACTGCGCATTTCACAAGCATTTGTTGGGAGATACGCAAATCACATTCAAGCGGCTGCAGGATGAGCAAAGTCGCGCGTTTCTAAAGTCTGGAGAACTCGCCCCGAACACCGTTTCCGTCATGGCGGTCACACGCGATGAAACGGGCGAATTTAGATATGCGATCGAGAGATGTTCAGGCGGATCAGGTCAAGTCAGTGAATTGTTGGTGGCGGCAAAAGTAGGGGCAGCAAATAAATTATTAAGCCAGTGCAGCTAATCGAAAAATATGAGCTGGAAGTGCAGCGAGATCTTAATGGGAAAAGCTGCAGGAAAACGGAGTTATCCACGCATACAATGACATGATGTGGTTTATCCATGAAGAAGACAGATTAGACATTTGACGTCAATTGTTAAGTTTATTCTACTATTTGTACAGCAAAGTTTGCCTTTCCAACGTCTTGTACCATCGCGAAGAGAATCTCGGCATTATCTGGGTGAAGCCTTACACACCCCGCAGAAGCAGGCAAACCAAGTTTATCGACATCGTATGTTCCATGGATCGCGTAATGGCCATTGAAAAAAATTGAATACGGCATGGGAGCATTGTTATACAGCGAAGACTTGTGGTTTTTCGAGAGCCACTGTGCATTCCAAATGCCTGTAGGAGTTACTTTCCCTTGGCGTGCAGTAGAAACTGCCCACTCATACAACTGGTCACCTTGTTTGAATATTCGGATACGTTGACTCTTCTTGTCAACGAGAGCAAAAATTTCATGGCTGAACAATGGAGAATTGGGCGCATAGGTGTTGAGAGAAGGCCTTGTTTCACTTTTGGAAATCTTTGTTTTGACAGGGTATGAGAATTCAATTTTAGGATCACTTTTTGATGAAACAAAAAAGCCTGATGACGTGTCGAACCAATCTGTTTGGCGTTCTTTCAAAATAAATGTTGATAGAAAATTTGTAGCAAAAGTTTCAGGTGCGATTTGCGGCGGGACTTCCATCGAAGAAACATATTCCAGCTGGCCTGGCACATTTATAAGAGATTTACGCACAGAACCTCGGTTGTAATTTTGTTTTTCGTAGTTTGGTTGATCCACTTCCACTAAAGAAGATATCGCAGCAATTTTTGGGGCAACATAACGGAAAGGTATTAATTCTATTTGCCTCCGACCTATGTCAAAAAGAATTAGGGACAATAGTAAAATCAGAAACAAGTCCCTCACAGAGGCGTTCAATCTAATGCGAGGTAAGCGGAAGCCTGAAACAAAAGAATTCGGCATAGAAACATTAGGCTTCATTTTAGTTTCTGAGCGTAATGCATTAATCCGAACACGGAGGGCTTCAAGATCTGATTCAGGAGTAGAGTTTTTCACTTTTTTCCGCAGCGCAAATTTAAGATCCATCCCTACAAATATTGTATTTTTCATCAGACACTCAACTCTAAAATCCATAGCACCCAACAAATTTTGGGTATTTAAAATGTATAAAAACGTTTCAGCAGTGTCTTGCTCAGACGATTGCTAACTAAAATTGGCGAAATTTATATCCACACTCACTAATCCAATATAGACATTTCGTCTGGACGCTAACACTGATCTCGATTTTTATTTGATTAGAATTTCTTTACAAACTGTGTGGGTAACAGCAGTTTCAGGGGATGCCTTCAGTAGTTTCTTGCAATTCTTCTCAAGTGCCTCTGATGCCTGATTAATTTGGTTAAGAATGTCGTCCAAATTTTCTATTTCAGGCCTAGTGCCAAATGCGGTGGTTAAGCAATTGTCATACTTTTTTTTCAACAAAGGATCATCAGGGCGCTCAAGTGTATTTAACTGAGTTGCGATATTTTTTATTGTGCCACTATCGGCATTCTGTAGAGCCACATCACAGATATTTAGAAGTACCTTTACGCGATTTGAATTTGCTTGTACCGCAGGTGCATGAAAGGCAAAATAAACCAGGTAAAACATTAATGGTATAGATGTTCTGAACATGCTACTCTCTCCGCTTATGTGAGAACAAATGACCCCACATCTCCGACTTATCAAGGTCAAACAGTTCACTTGCAGGATCGCCATACAGCGAGGCCAAACCGCGTGCAGCCCAGATGACCCCTCCCTCATAGGCTTGCAGGAATAGGCTCTCCCCACGCGCATCATCACGCTCTACATCGTCACCCAAGAAATACGCGGTAGCTAAGCCAAAAGTAGCGGCGGGGTAGCCCAACTCATGCGAAGCATTTAGATCACTGAGAGCTTGCCCCGCCTGACCGCCCCTGAGATAGCCTCTTGCACGCTGCAGCAGGAACCGTGGTTCCGCATTATTGCCAGCATTTAGCGCATCTGTGCATGCCTTAACTACCAGCTCTGGCTGGATATCTATAAAGGCAACAGGTTCACTCACCGCCGACGGATCAGCTTCAAGTGCAGCTAAGCGATCACATTCATCTACTGCCTCAGCACGAGCGGCAAGCGGCAGAGCGATGAACGCAATTACGTGTGAAAGTGAGTGTAGCCTCATAGCATTAGTGTAACTGAACCGCGGGCGTTCGCAATTTAAATTATGCTTATTAAAACGAGCAGTTTACCTTAGCCGCTCACGCGGTTAACTAGCGGCGAACCTGTAGTAACTACGCGGGTATGGTTGGTAAAGATCAGGGGCAAGTCGCAACAGCAATCAACCGACTGATTGAATTAGCATCGTGAAAAAGGGTGTTACGCTTTCGGCGCAATAGCTATCATAGCTGTCATATCTATCATATGCACCATGAAAATATGACAAGTATGATAGGTATGACAGGGTTTGTGCCAACTTACTCATTTAAATATTATTCGGGATCATGGCCGCATTAAGCTACATTGCCCACGAGCGATAGAACCACGCCCATTATTTTCAATGAATTGCATATCTGGGTAGAGCTGCACATCAAAGTGACCTTTAAAATAATAATATTCCTTGATCCCAACGTTTGGATCAGTGTGTACATAATCGACTGGATACTCGTCACATTTTACGCGGCCAGCGGTAGTACTTAATGAGCATCATGAAATTATTGCAGTCGTTCCTTTGTCTATCATTTTAACTGCCCATTGCCATTTTTTTGATCTTGGTTTGAGTAAATGTAATCCAAATCGCTATAGACCGTAAAATTGCAATGATATTCAGTTACACGCGCATTATAAATTCTATGCAGTTCTGCTTTGCACTCCAGCGAAGTTGCTTGTCCCGATCCATTCCTCAAAAGTACTGATCAACTCTGGTTCACCAGCAAGAATGAACTGATCTGAAGCTATCGCTTCGCTTACACTTTCCTCTCCTAACCATACTTTTGTGAGCGCAGGCAACGTAGTTTCTAAGTACAAATCAACATCTAAATTTGGGTCAATTGGGCCAACATCAGGGGCATCAATCCCAGAGAAAATAAACCACCAGTTCGCGGATTTACTAGGACTTCCAATAAAGTTTATCTGCATTACTGCATTTCGTTTCGGAAAGTTTTCTAAATTTAAGTTTCTTCTAATGTCCCACACCAATAGCCCCTCATCTGAACTTTCTATATGGTGTTTATGACTTATCCACTTCTTGCCCCAGCTTCCTATGCTAACGATTACGTCAAGTAATTCTTTGCCCGCGTCTGTTAGGATGTATTCTGATTTGTTATCGGCAGTTCTTGCGATGGTTAGTATTCCGTGGTCTTCAAGTTCGCGTAATCTTTTTGATAAAAGCGTCGGCGACATCTTTGGGACACCCCGCCTAAGTTCGTTGAAATGCTTAGACCCTAAACAAAGTTCGCGGACGATTAATAATGTCCAACGCGTCTCTAATACTTCAGCTGCCATCGCAACTGGACAAAATTGCTTGTAAGAGGCAACCATAGAAACTCTCCATTAAGGTTTGTCATAGACCATTAAATCATTAACTTGTTTCAGTAGCAAAGAAAAATGACACATAGATGACATTGCTCTGATTTATGCTCAAATTTTATCCAAATTCTTTAAGTTTTGATTACTGATGCGGTAAGATGCCCTCATGAAAAACGGTAGAAATACGGCTGGTCATTTCTCACCAGGCAACTCTGGCAGACCACATGGCTCCAGAAATAAAGCTACGCTTGCGATAGAGGGC
Source organism: Flavobacteriaceae bacterium (assembly GCA_009921505.1). Lineage (GTDB taxonomy): Bacteria > Bacteroidota > Bacteroidia > Flavobacteriales > Flavobacteriaceae > BACL21. The sequence continues at coordinate 627 of RFXU01000140.1, read as the reverse complement.
CTACTAGAGGGCCAGGCGGAGGCATTACCGCAGACAGCCATTACCAAGGCGCTAGAAGGCGATAGCGTTGCCCTGAGGCTTTGTATGGATAGGATAGCACCAACACCCGATCCTGCAGTAACATTCTCGATGCCAACGATGAGAAACGCGATGGACGCCGCAGAAGCCAATGGGCGCGTGCTAAGAGCTGTAATTGAGGGTGAGCTGACCCCCCAATTGAGGCAACGCGTATAATGGGGCTTATTGATAGCTACAGGCGCACATTGGAGCTTACAGAGATTGAAGAGCTACTTCTGGCTTTGGAAGCTAAAAAGTTAATTTGTAAATAACAATCCAAGTCACGCTGGAAAGGATTTATCCGATGATGCCTGGGTTCCCTAGTACAATTTCTGTACTGTTTTTTTCCGCTTTTGCATCCAAACTGGTTTTACAAATCAAAGGATATGCAATGTCAAAGTTTCTAATTCATATACACAGTGGGCCTGATCTTAGAAATAAACTCACGCTTGGGCTTTTAGTTGCAGCGACTGCAATTCAAAAAGGTCACAGCGTTGAAGTATTTTTTGCAGCAGATGGTGTTCATGCACTAAATAGTAAAGAAGGTGAAGTAATTGGTGAAGGTACTGG
>RFXU01000139.1 GCA_009921505.1 Flavobacteriaceae bacterium | reverse complement strand
GCTAACGAGCGATTTGCCGGGGCGTTAGAGACTTATTGTATTGAAGCCATGATGCAAGACGGAAAGGCACTACAAGCCGGAACCTCACATTTTTTAGGACAAAATTTTGCGAAGGCTTTTGATGTGAAATTTTCGGACAAAGACGGATCTCTGAATCACGTTTGGGCCACTTCTTGGGGTGTTTCAACACGACTGATGGGGGCGCTCATCATGACACACAGTGACGACAATGGTTTGGTTCTTCCGCCAAAACTCGCACCAGATCAGGTGGTTATCGTCCCAATTTATAGAACGGAACAAGAATACGCTGATACCGTTGAAAAAGGTCAAGAAATTGTTCAATTATTGCGTGAGAAAGGTGTTCGCGTTAAATTAGATGCTCGCGACACACATAAGCCAGGATGGAAATTCAATGAATATGAGCTAAAAGGTGTCCCAATTCGAATCGCATTAGGGCCAAAAGATCTTGAAAATAAAACCATTGAGGTCGCCCGCCGAGACACTTTGTCTAAAGAACTTATTCCACAGGCAGAAGCCATTGATTATATCGCGACCTTGCTTGATACGATACAGGAGAATTTGTTTCAAAAGGCCATGGAGATGCGTGTGTCTTTGACTCACGAAGCGGAGGATTATGAGCAATTCAAGAGTTTGTTAGAAGAAAAGGGTGGTTTTATCTGGGCCCATTGGGATGGCACTCCAGAAACTGAGGAGCAAATTAAGGCTGAGACAAAAGCAACCATACGCTGCATCCCAATTGAGGGACCGGTTGCCCCGGGCAAGTGTATCTTGACGGGTAAAGATTCATCACGAAAAGTGCTGTTCGCAAGAGCGTATTAGATTTTTTTGAAAAATAAAATGCATTACTTGCGGCATTTAAAAAATGTTGTATTTTTGCATCCGCATTTTGAATTAACGGCCCATTCGTCTAGTGGTTAGGACGCAAGGTTTTCATCCTTGAAACAGGAGTTCGATTCTCCTATGGGCTACAAAAATTAACAAAGAGATTATGGCAAATCATAAATCAGCTTTAAAGAGAATTAGAAGCAACGAAGCAAAACGCTTATTAAACCGTTACAAGCATAAAACTGCGCGTAATGCAATGAAGAAGCTTCGTGAAACAAGCGACAAAAAGGAGGCTGAAAAATTGTTGCCTGAGGTAACTTCAATGCTTGATAAATTGGCAAAGAAAAATATTATCCATGCCAACAAAGCAGCAAACCTGAAGTCTAGCCTCACGAAATTCGTCGCTGCACTTTAAGCTTAGTAGTGTTCAAAATATAAAGCCTCCATGTTATTCATGGAGGCTTTTTTTTATTGAGGTATTTCTGGTATGAACGCTCGGAGATCACCACCGTGCTTTGCAATGTCTCTCGCTATGGTACTGGACATATGACTCAGATGGGGCTCAGAGGCAATAAATATTGTTTCGATTCCACCAAGTTCCAGATTCGTTTGTGCTATGGGTTGTTCGTAATTGAAATCTTGAGCATTCCGCAGTCCTCGGATAATAAATTGCGCTTGTTGTTCTTTGCAAAAAGCCATCGTTAGGCCAGAATACTGAGTTATTGAAATTTTCGATTCATTTTTAAACAACTGCTCAAGAATTTCAAGACGTTTGCCAATCGGGTTCAAGGGCGTTTTATCTGTATTGTGACCGACTGCAACGACGATTTGGTCAAAAAGCGGGAGCGCCCGCATTAAAATGGATAAATGACCCCGCGTAAAAGGATCAAAGGATCCGGGGAAGATTGCACGTTTCATTGTTGAGTTGTTTTTTGTTGATTCATAGCTTCCTGTATGAGGCGATCAAAAAAATCTTTTAAACTTAGCCCTGAATATTTTGCTTGCTGAGGAATGAGACTTTCTTTAGACAAACCGGGGGTGGAATTGAGTTCAATAAAATAGGGCTGTCCGTTTTCGATGATAAAGTCAGCACGACAGGCGCCTCTCATCTCCAAGACGGTGTAAATTTTACGCACTAATTCTTGTACTATGCGCATAGTTTCTTCGTTAATTCTGGCTGGCGTTATTTCTTGAGCCTTGCCTTCGTATTTTGCGCTCAGATCAAAAAAATCATTTTCGGATACTATTTCCGTGGGGGTCAGAATAATGGGCACCCCTTTATGACTGTAGGCGCCTAAGGATATTTCCACGCCGCTTAAGGCCCGTTCGATAAGGATTTGATGATCTTCGGCAAAAGCAGTTTCTAATGCCTTTTGGTAGTCTTTCTCTGAATTAACTTTACTCACGCCATAACTCGATCCAGAACGATTTGGTTTAACAAAAAAGGGGAGGCCGAGTTTTTCTGATACTTCTGTGAAATTTGGAGGATGACCTAAATCACAATAAATAGACTCTGCACAAGGTATCCCATGCGCTTTAAGTATAGAAAGACAGTCTCTTTTGTTAAAACTCAGGGCGGCAGCGTAAAAATGGGTACTCGTTTGAGGAATATTGAGTAATTCACAAAGTGCTGCGATATAGCCATCTTCACCGGGGCTTCCGTGGATGGTGTTAAAAACGACATCCGGTAGAATTATTTGATCACCCTTAGTGATGGATAGACTTCCTGGGTTAATTGGGTGCTTTAGTTGAGAGGTTTCTTGATAATACCACTCATCTTTTGTGACAATACATGGATAGACATCGTATATGGTCGCATCCAATTCTTCACATACGACACCACCTGACTTAAGGCTTATACCAAATTCACTAGTGTAACCACCCATTAAAACCATCACTGAAATCTTTGGCTGTTGTGGAGTCATAGAAAAATAATTACTTCCCGCATTAAACTTACTAAATTTACGTTTAGTATTTTTGTGATTCTTCCTAAAACACACATGAGCTTAATTCGTTTTGTTTTTTCACGCACCTTTTTGAAGCAACTTTTATTTATGCTGTTGTTTCTGTTTGCCATCATATATGCTTTACTTTTTTGGTTGGACAGCAATACGCGTCACGGGGAACAAATTGAGGTACCTGATTTGAGTGGCATGACCTTGGAAGAGGCCTTGAGAACGCTTGAGGAGCATCAATTGTCCCATGCCATTTTAGATACTACGAGCTACAACCCGAATTTTGCATATCAAACGGTTATAGAACAAATCCCAGCTTCAGGTTCCTTAGTCAAACAAGCCCGTAAGATTTATTTATCCATCAATCGATCTGGATACAAAATGACACAGGTGCCTTTTGTCGTTGGAAAAACATTACGACAAGCCCAGCCAGCATTGCGTTCTGCCGGCTTTAAGGTTGGTAAATTGACGTATAAAAAATACATTGCCAAAGATGAGGTCCTGAGCATGAAATTTCGTCAACGAAATCTTGAGCAAGGAGATCAACTGCCCCTGACCTCAATAATTGATCTAGAACTCGGTGATGGTACAGGGGGATTTGAAATTGAAGCCCTAGATCGCGATTCACCTTTGCACTCGTCTAATAGAAAACGAGACACTTTGTAACACAAAATTATGACCAACGATATTGATTCCGTTGACCCGCTGGACCAGCAAGACGATTTGCACGAACATTATCGATTTGTTGCGGACAATGGGCAGCAGCCGCTCAGGGTGGACAAATTTCTCATGAATCGCATTGAACATGCCACCCGAAATAAAATTCAAAAGGCGGCAAAGGACGGTCATATCTATGTGAATGACCATTCGGTAAAGTCCAACTATAAAGTCAAAGGAAAAGATATAGTCCGTGTGTTATTTACCCATCCACCGCACGAATTTCTCTTGGTCCCTCAAGAAATTCCAATAGATATCGTTTATGAAGATGATTCCGTAGTTGTTGTAAATAAGCCAGCGGGAATGGTGGTGCACCCAGGACACGGAAATTACCAAGACACTTTGATTAACGGATTGATATTTCATTTTGAACACTTACCTGAAAATCAAAACAACAGACCTGGACTGGTTCATCGCATCGATAAAGATACTAGTGGGCTTTTAGTCGTCGCTAAGACGGAACAGGCCATGACGCATCTTGCACAGCAATTTTTTGACAAATCCACCCAACGAGAGTACATCGCAATAGTCTGGGGCAATGTCGAGGATGACAAAGGCACTGTCGAGGGGCATATTGGGCGTCACCCAAAAAATAGGCTTCAAAATACAGTGTTTGAAGGAGAAGATGCTGACCTCAAGGGCAAACCTGCGGTAACGCATTACGAAGTGATTGAGCGCTTGGGCTATGTCACACTCATACGTTGTATATTGGAGACAGGGAGGACCCACCAGATTCGGGTTCATATGAAACACATAGGCCATACTTTGTTTAATGATGAGCGCTATGGAGGCAATGAAATCCTTAAAGGGACTCATTTTACCAAATACAAACAATTTGTCGACAATTGTTTTAAGATTTTGCCTAGGCAAGCCTTACACGCCAAAACTTTAGGCTTCGTGCATCCAAAAACTCAAGAATTAATGCATTTTGATGCACCGCTTCCACAGGACATGGTCGCGGCAATTGACAAATGGCGTAATTATGCTAAGTCAAGTCAAAATTAGTATGCACGTACTATAAATGATGATTATTAGTTGATAATTCTTTATAATGAATAAGGTCATGTTGCCTAAATAATTTGACCTAAATTGCTCTTATGAAAGTAATATTATCTCCGGCAAAAAGTCTTGATTTTGAAACACCAATTTTAACTGAAATTGGTAGTGATATTAGATTCCCAGAAAAAGCGCAGCAAGTGAATGCTGTATTGCGCAAAAAAAGCCCTAAGCAATTAAAAGAGCTGATGGGCATTTCGGAAAGTTTGGCGGTATTGAATTACGAGCGCAATCAACTTTGGTCGAGTCAGTCAGAGCCAGGAAAAAATCGTCCAGCGGTATTTGCGTTTAATGGTGAGGTCTATAGAGGCTTGAATGTTTCCGCCTTATCAGAATCCAAGCATGAATTAATGCAGAATACCTTGAGAATTCTTTCGGGTCAATACGGTTTGCTTCGGCCTTT
>RFXU01000138.1 GCA_009921505.1 Flavobacteriaceae bacterium | reverse complement strand
GGATCCTCATAAAAAGTTTCCTCAAATGTTTTTTAAATAAGTACCATATGAGTGTATTGAAATTCAAGAGGAATCAAAAGTTACGGTCGTTTTTGGTTTTTTTATTAATGGCGGCGTCAATTTGGTTTTTGACCAAATTTTCCAAGCCTTTAGTGGCAGAATTTAGACTGAATTTAGAATATACAAACTTCCCCCAACAAACTCTCGTTTCGACGGATGCCCCCAAAGTGCTTAATGTAACCGTTAATGCGAATGGTTTTAAATTATTGACTAAATTCTTCAGCGATAAAAGTCTTGTCATTGATCTCTCGGCAGGACGACTCCTTGAAGACGATAAAATTCGATTCAGTCAGGACCAGTTACTCGCTTTTTGTTATCGAAAAATGCCGGTGGCAGGAGTGATTTCTCTTGATACTAAAGAACTTATTGTACCCATTGATCGGATGGCAGCAAAAGAAATTGAAGTTCTTTTTCAAGGAGAGGTAAGTTTATCTCAAGGCTTTAAAATGATTGGGCAGCCAAAAATAGAGCCCAATAAGATCACTGTTTATGGGCCCTCTCAAATGATAGACACTATTAGTTCTATTAGGACGATTTACACGCGCCTCGAAGGTTTAAGGAATAATATCAATAAAGCAATTGCCTTAGAATCACTTTTTTCAAATGAGCTGAGTCGATCTCAGGATAGTATTTTTTGGTCTGCACAAATTTTGGAGTATACTCAAAAGCAAATCGAATTACCAGTAGAATTGATTAACGTTCCTCGAGGAAAAAAGCTACAAATATTTCCTGAAATGATGACATTGTCTGTTGAAATTCCTGTAAATGAATACGCGCTATATGACAAATCCAATTTTAGATTGATTTGTGACTACACTGAACGAATTTCTGAGGACAGTTTTATGATTCCTCGTTTGAGTCAACTCCCTCAAGGGGTTTTTAAACCCGAACTAAGCCATAAAAAAGTTGATTATGTTGAATTCGCACAATAGTCCAAAAATAATCTGCTTAACGGGTGGAATTGGCTCAGGTAAGACTACTGCAGCAGCGCTATTTGAAGATCTTGGTGTTGCAGTTTATTATGCTGATCGTGCGGCAAAATTTTTAATGGAAAAAGACCCAGGACTTCGTGATTCATTGATTGACCTTCTGGGTGAAAATATATACAATAACCAGGGCCTATTAAATCGACAATGGATTGCTCAAAGGCTTTTTAAGGACCCCGAATTACTCAATCGCTGGAACGCAAAAGTGCATCCCAGGGTTTTGCAAGACTTTAATCATTGGGCCTCTCATCAATCGGGGGCTTATGTCCTAAAGGAGGCAGCTATTTTATTTGAGACCGGAGGAGAACGAAATTGTGACTTGAGTATTTTGATTACAGCTCCAGAAGATATTAGAATTGAGCGAGTGATGAAACGAGATTCTTGTACTAGAGAACAGGTAATAGAGCGATTAAATCAGCAGTGGTCTGATGACAAAAAAATACCTCTGGCCGATTTTGTTATTGAAAATTCGGATTTAAAGACCCTAAGTATTGAAATAAAGCGCCTTCATTCACAGCTTTCAAGTCGTTTTTCTCAGTAATAATTCATTGAGGCTCAAAGTGATAAATATCCTTTGAATTTAAGATAAAAAATTGTGCGCATAGGGTTTGTTAAGTTTTGGTTAAAGCAAAACAGGGCTCGATGTTAAAATCTTAATTTTAACATATGAACAAACGATTGTTTTCCTTGTTAATCGGCTTAATGTCTCTTTCACTTTTGGGCATCGTGTTTGTTCAGGGCTATTGGATACGCAATGCGTTCAACACCAAGGAAGATCAGTTTTCTCTTGGCGTAAGGCAACTTCTAATCGATGTAGCACGACAAATTGAACTACGGGAAACGGAAGATTATTATCAATTATATAGTGGTCTTGTAGACAGTATTGACACTCCTGAAAATATCAATGTTACTGAATTGATTTATCGAATTGTCAATGAAGACAAAAATGAAACAATTATTTTCTCTGATGGTATCATCGAAGAAGATTACAAATTGTCTTCCTACTTTTTTGAATTTGAATTTGATTCAATCGCCTTTAAAAAAATTACAAATCAAAAAACGACAACTAAAATAATTAGCTCACTTGATGATCAAGGACAAGTAACCGAAACTATTGTAGACTTTGATCGATTACGTGACTTTGAGCGAAAGCAATTTGAAGAAGCGGTTTCGAATATAGCCTCGCGAATGCCTTTGCACAAAAGGGTAAGTGCCCAGGAGATTCAAGAGTTGATTGAGCGTCAAGCCGCTGAACGTGGCATTAAATCAAAATTCGAATTTGCCGTCTACAGTAATGATTTGGCCACAAAAGTACGGTCACGATATTTTGAACTGAATCCTAAGAGCACCTACGGCGTACCCTTGTTTGTCAACGATTCTTTTGAATCTCAGTATCAGTTATATGTGAACTTCTCTGATAAAAACCGAGAAATATTCAACTCCTTTTTCGGAATGGCCCTTCTGTCGCTGATTTTTACTTCAATAATTATTTTGACTTATTCCAATACGCTTTCACAGCTCATGCGCCAACGTCAAATCTCTCAAATAAAGACAGATTTCATCAATAATATGACGCATGAATTCAAGACTCCGATTGCGACGATTAATTTGGCCTTAGACGCAATGAAAAATCCAAAAGTCGCCGATGATAAAGAATTTATCGCGCGATACATGAAAATGATTCGAGATGAGAATCGACGAATGCATGCTCAAGTCGAAAATGTTTTACGGATTTCGAAATTGGAAAAAAACCAATTGGACTTACCAAAGGAGCGCATCAAATTGCATGAAATCATAGAAGATGCCATGAGTCATGTCACACTAATGATTGACAATCGCTCGGGCAAATTAACGACAAATTTTGAGGCATTAAAGTCTTCTATACTGGGCAATGATTTACATCTGACTAACGTTATGGTTAATATTTTAGACAATGCCATAAAGTATTCTGATAAAGCGCCTGAAATAACCATTAGCACTGAAAATGTCAAGGACAGCATTATTTTAAAAGTTGCCGATAATGGAATAGGCATGTCTAAAGCAGCTCAAAAACGAATATTTGAAAAATTTTATCGTGAACCCACCGGTGATATTCACAACGTTAAGGGGCATGGTCTCGGACTAGCCTATGTTAAGCGCATACTCGACGATCACAATGCTGAAATCTATGTCGAGAGTGAAAAAGGAAAGGGGAGCACGTTTATCATTAAATTTGACCTAATCTCTTAAAAAAATGGAAAAACAAAACAAAAAAATACTCTTAGTTGAAGACGACCCAAATTTTGGAACCGTACTCAAGGATTACCTCACCATGAATGACTATGATGTGATTCATGCGAAAAATGGTATGGAAGGCTTTGAGAAGTTTAAAAAAGATCATTTTGATTTGTGTATTCTCGATGTAATGATGCCTTATAAGGATGGATTTACATTGGCCAAAGAAATTCGAGAAAAGAATCAAGAAGTACCCATCATATTTTTAACGGCCAAAGCCATGAAAGAGGATGTGCTGAAGGGTTATAAAATCGGTGCTGATGATTATTTAAATAAGCCATTTGATAGCGAGGTGCTGCTTATGAAAATTAAGGCCATTATACAGAGAAAAAGTAGTGAAACAAAAGGGGAAAGTAAGTTGTTCGACTTTAAATTTGGAGCGTTTCAGCTGAATGCAAAATTGCGCTATTTGACGTATGAGGAAGAAAAACCGATTAAACTTTCTCCAAAAGAAAATGATTTGCTGCGCCTTTTGGCTTTGCATAAAAATGACCTAATGCCTCGAGAATTGGCTTTGACAAAAATTTGGCGCGATGACAACTATTTTACGTCAAGAAGTATGGATGTATACATAGCTAAACTTCGAAAGTATTTAAGCGTAGATCCACAGGTAGAAATCATTAATATACACGGGGAAGGTTTTCGATTAGTGGTGAAGGGAGAAACTGAGCTTTAATACGTTATCTCGATACAATAAAATCGACGATTTCTTCGATTAGACTTTTGCGATCAAACCATTTTATGTCCTTGTTTTTCTTAAACCAAGTCATTTGTCTTTTGGAAAAACGCCGCGTGTTTTGTTTGATTAAATCTATGGCCTCATCTAAACTCAGTTTGTTTTCAAAATAGTCAAACAACTCCTTGTAACCCACCGTTTGTAGGGCATTCAAGCTTTTATGGGGAAATAGTGCCTCGACTTCCTTCGTCAACCCAAGGTTGATCATTTGATCAACACGCGTGTTGATGCGCTCATAAATTTCTTTTCTCGCGGCAGTAATCCCAACGAGTTTAAATCGAAAGGGACGTTGTTTTTTTGAGGAGGTTCTCAAATGGGAAAAGGGGATACCAGAGCTCCGGTAAATCTCTAGTGCCCGTATAACTCTTTGTGGATTCATAATATCCACTTGTTCGTAATAATCTGGGTCTACACGCTTTAACTCTTCCTGAAGAGGGCCAATTCCGCGATGAACAAATTCTTGGTTTAGCTCCTCTCGAATGGCTTTAGGGACCTCAGGGAAGTCGTCCAAACCGTACAGAAGCGCATTTATATAAAGCCCAGACCCGCCGACAACTACAGTCCGCTGGTGATTTTTTGAAAACTTTTCGATCAAATTCAAGGCTTCGCGCTCGAAATCACCCACGGTATAATTGTCAAAAATACTTTTATGTTGAATTAAAAAGTGCGGCGCAGCACTCAGTTCTTGAATGTCGGGAACGGCCGTACCGATAGACATTTCTTTATAAAACTGTCGTGAATCTGCAGAGATAATGTTACACTGCCAATATTGCGCTAAATCAATCGCTAATTTCGTTTTGCCAATGGCCGTTGGCCCTACTACAACAATAATTTCATGTGCTTTTCCCATTGGTATTTAATTAAGCACTAAGGTTGATCAAGCTGATGTCCACAATTCCAACAAAAACTTGCCCCATCTTTTT
>RFXU01000137.1 GCA_009921505.1 Flavobacteriaceae bacterium | reverse complement strand
AAGATCTTGATGAGTATCTCTACCATATCGATCGCATGATGTATTCCTTAAAACGCAGTGGGATGCTCAAAGGTTTGGCTGGATTGATCGTTGGGGGGATGAGTGATATGAAAGACCACGAAATACCTTTTGGTTATGACCCCTACCAGATTATTTGGGCTGCAGTGGCTGAGGAAACTTACCCTGTGGTCTTTGACGCGCCTGTGGGTCACCTTAAGGACAATCGGGCCTTACCCCTTGGACGCCCCTGTACCTTGAGGGTCACCCCAACCGAGGCTAAAATAGAGGTCCATGGCAAAACACAATGACCTAGGCCAATGGGGCGAACAGATTGCAGAAGGTTTTCTAATGGCTAAGGGCTATGCCATCCTCCTTAAAAATTACAGGATTGGGCGATTAGAGTTGGATTTGGTCGTGTGTCAAGAACCTAATGAGCTCGTTATTGTTGAAGTAAAAACTAGGTCATCCGACCTTTGGCAGGATCCTTTGGCCGCTGTGGGCAAACAAAAACAAAAACATTTGATGCGCGCCGGCAATCAATTAATACATACTTTGAAGACCCCCAATGCAGTGGTTCGCTTTGATTTAATTTCGATTGTTGGAACGGCTGACGACTATCAAATTAGCCATGTCGAAGACGCGTTTTATCCGTTCTGAAGCACCCTTAGATGGCTTAAAGCTGTGGACACCGTGGATATTCTTTCTACGGTTAAAAGCAGACGCAATCCGTTTTTCGTCTGTTTTTCTTTGAGCTTCATTTGTCCTTGGTCATGCCCTTGGACTACCTGTATGATATTTTGAAAAATTGGGGTCTGATAAAAGGGGCTCTCTTGATCTTGAATAAAGTATCCAATCATGCGCTGATTTTTTAAAACCACGCGCTCGAGGCCTAATTCTGCCGCGATGAGTTTGAGTTTGGCACATTCCAAAAGGTCTTTTGCCGACTTAGGGAGGGCTCCGAACCGATCGATGAGGTTGTTTTCAAATACGGTAAATTCTTCCTCTTTACTTAATTCGTTGAGCTCTGTATAGCATTGAAGCCTCTGGGTCACACTGTTGATGTAGTCTTCAGGAAAGCGGAGCTCAAAGTCGGTATCAACGACCGTGTCACGGGTAAAGACTTTTTTCTTGGCAATCTGATCTTTGTATAAGTCCTTGAATTCCTTTTCTTTGAGTTCTTCTATGGCTTCAGCCAAGATTTTTTGGTAGGTTTCAAAGCCTATTTCATTGATAAACCCACTTTGCTCTCCACCCAAAAGATCTCCGGCGCCTCTGATTTCGAGATCCTTCATGGCGATGTGAATGCCACTGCCCAATTCGCTAAACTGTTCTAGTGCCGTCATGCGTTTGCGGGCCTCATCAGTCATAGCAGAATAAGGCGGGGTGATAAAGTAGCAAAAGGCCTTTTTGTTGCTTCGTCCTACACGTCCGCGCATTTGATGCAGGTCGGAAAGCCCAAAGTGGTGGGCATTGTTAATCAAGATGGTATTGGCATTGGATACGTCAAGTCCGTTTTCAATGATGGTAGTAGAGACCAAAATGTCGTACTCATTTTCCATAAAGCCCATCATGATCGACTCCAGTTTTTTACCGTCCATTTGCCCGTGTCCTACCGCGATTTTGGCCTCGGGAATGAGCCTTTGAATAACACCGGCTAACTCTTGGATGTGTTCAATACGGTTTTGGACCACAAAGACTTGTCCCCCTCGAGAGAGTTCGTAATGAATGGCATCGCGCAGCAGGGTTTCGCTAAAGCGGACCACTTGGGTTTCTATTGGGTAACGATTTGGCGGCGGGGTGCTGATTACCGAGAGATCCCTTGCAGCCATAAGACTGAATTGTAAGGTTCTGGGGATAGGTGTGGCGGTAAGGGTTAGGGTGTCAATGTTTTCTTTTAGTGTTTTGAGTTTGTCCTTAACCGAAACGCCAAACTTTTGTTCTTCGTCGACAATGAGGAGCCCAACATCTTTAAACTCTACTGATGAATTGACCAATTGATGTGTGCCGATAACGATGTCTAGTTTGCCATTTTTTAAACGCTCCAAGACGTCTTTGCGTTCTTTTGCTGTGCGAAAACGATTCAAATAATCTACGCTTACTGGAAGGTCTTCTAGGCGTTTGGAAAATGTTTTAAAATGCTGAAAGGCGAGTATTGTTGTGGGCACCAGTACGGCAACTTGTTTTCCATTATCCACTGCCTTAAACGCAGCCCGAATAGCGACCTCGGTCTTTCCAAAGCCTACATCACCACAAACCAGACGATCCATAGGCTGAGGACTTTCCATATCCTTTTTGATGTCATTGGTAGCCGAGGTTTGATCCGGAGTATCTTCATACATAAACGAGGACTCAAGTTCATGCTGAAGATAGGAGTCAGGACCAAAGGCAAACCCCTTTTGTAAGCGTCTTTTGGCGTAGAGTTCAATAAGGTCAAAGGCAATCTGTTTGACCTTTTTCTTGGTTTTAGTTTTAAGATTTTTCCAAGCGGCACTCCCAAGTTTGTAGAGTTTAGGCACCGAACCGTCTTTGCCATTGAACTTGGCGATTTTATGTAAGGCATGGATGCTCAAATAGAGTATGTCGCGATCCCCATAGACGAGTTTGATCGCTTCTTGGATTTTACCTTCGACTTCAATCTGTTGCAGTCCACCAAAAGTGCCAATACCGTGGTCAATGTGGGTGACGTAATCCCCAATTTGCCACTGAGAAAGCTCCTTGATGCTTACGGCTTGTTTTTTGGCTAAACCATTTTTTAATTTGAATTTATGGTAGCGTTCAAAAATTTCATGATCCGTATAACACGCGATCCCCTGGGCTTTATCAACAAACCCTTGGTGTAAAGAAATTACCTCGATATGATAGCCTTTGACATCCTTGGTACTGTCTTCAAAAATATCTCTGAAGCGCTTGGCTTGGGCCTCAGAACCACAACAAAGTACGGTGGTCATTCCTTTGCTATGACTCAAATTAATCTGATCGATGAGCAGATTAAATTGTTTGTTAAACGATGGTTGAGGGGTCTGGTCAAAGTTTAGGTCTTGCTCGGTTTCGTTTTTTGAAACCAGCCAGATGTTGTCTACCGCATTGAGATCCTGATCAAAGCGTTGCTGATCGCAAAAAAGCACCTCTGGAGCGGACCATTGTAATGGACTCTCTAATTGGACATAATGTTGTGTAGCCTTGACAAAAAGATCCCTTATTTGATCGAGAATAAAGGAGCGATCTTGAAGGATCACCAGAGCTTGGTCTCCCACATAAGAGAGAAAACTCTGTCGCGTGACCGCGCGAGATTTTTCACCAACATCTGGAATGATTGAGATTTTATTTTTGAGTCCTATGGAGAGTTGGGTCTCAATGTCAAATTCGCGGATACTTTCAAGGGTGTCCTCAAAAAATTCAAGACGGTAGGGATGGTCATTGCTAAAAGAAAAGACATCAACAATACCCCCCCGCAGTGAAAATTCACCGGGTTCTGTCACAAAGTCCACCCGCTTAAACTGCGCATCAAACAGCAGTTCGTTAAGCCCATCTACATCGAGTTGTTCCCCGGTCTCTAGCTTTATGGTGTTTTGCTTCAAGGTTTTTTTGGTCACTACCTGTTCAAACAATGCCGTAGGATAGGTGACAATCAGGGCAGGTTTTTTTCGGCTACTCAAATGAGTGAGCACCTCAGAGCGCATCAAGACATTGTTGTTATCGGTCTCTTCGATTTGGTAAGGACGGCGATAACTCCCGGGATAAAATAAAACCTGTTCTTGACCCAGTAGCCCTTCTAAGTCATTGAGTAAATAGGCCGCTGTTTCTTTGTCATTCATGACGCAGACAATGGGCCTTTGCTCTTGTAAAAATATTTTAGAGATGATCAGGCTTTGTGCAGAACCAACCAGACCCGATACTCGCGTAATGCGCTGATTTTCAGATAGGCGTTGCCTCAATTTTTGCCATGGCAAAGATTGTTCAAATAATGAGGATATGCGGCTGGGCACCATCGGGCGACAAAGATACTAACTGGGTCATTACTTCAAAACAATCCCCATAATTTTTGAGCCCTTAAAAAAAAGATATCTGCGCGACAAATTTTATATTTGTGGTCTAAACAAACGACATGTCATTTACAGATTTATTCGAAAGCGGAGAACACCGCAGTAACTTAGGTCATTTTGCTTCATTAGTATACATTGCTGAAAGTCATTCAGGAATCGTTGAATCTGAATTGGCGATTTTACAACGCTTTGCCCGCAAGCTTGACATTACGGATGAGGAATACCAGGAAGTGCTTAAAGACCCTAAAAAATACCCGATTAATCCTCCGACCTCCGCGACCAAGCGTTTAGAGCGTATGCTTGACTTGTTTAAATTGATATTGGCGGATCACCATATTGATGCCCATGAGGAGCTGTTGATTCACCGTTATGCCATCGGTCTTGGCTATACTGATCAGGACGCCAAGGCATTGATCAAGCGTTCCATAGATATTTTCTCTGGAGGTTTAGACTTAGAAGACTATCAATATCTGCTGAATAAAAAATAAGGTATTCGATATAGTCGGAAGTTTTTAACCCCTTGATCTTATTGCGGGGTCGTTTCAGGATAGAGCCCCATAAAGAACTCAGCCTTTTCAACCATTGAAGCACTGCCCCCAATAAAAGGGGTTCTTTGATGTAATTCTGTAGGTTCAATGTCCAATATACGTCGGTATCCATCGCTGGCTTTCCCCCCGGCTTGTTCGATTAAAAAGGCCATGGGGTTGCACTCGTAAAGCAGTCTTAGTTTTCCTTTTGGATCTTTTGCGGTATTTGGATAAATATAAATGCCGCCCTTGATCATGTTGCGATGCACGTCGGACACCAAAGAACCGATATAACGCGAGGTGTAGGGTCGATCTTCTTCCTCCTTTTGGCAGTATTTGATATAATCCTTAATCCCCTGAGGGAAATGCACATAATTCCCTTCGTTAACGGAGTAGATTTGACCTTTCTCGGGAAAGCTGAGGTTTGGATGGGACAAGTAATAGGTCCCCAAAGCTGGATTCAAGGTGA
>RFXU01000136.1 GCA_009921505.1 Flavobacteriaceae bacterium | reverse complement strand
GCCCACATTTTTTGATCAACTTCTCATCCAAGAATCTGGACTTGAGATTCATTCGCAAAGCACTGTCTATGAGGTGCTTTTGGAGATCAGTCACTTTGTTTCTCGTCTTACAGACAGCAATGCCTTGGCCTTGAGTAGCCGTTTAGGAGGTAAAGTTGTTTGAATTTAACTTTGACAATTCATTTTTTAATACACAAAAGTGTATCTTAGGCAATCGATAAAAAAATCCATCAATGAAAAAATTATTACTCGTATTCTTAGGGGGGCTTCTAAGCATCAATACTGCTCTAGCCCAAGATGATTTAAATGTCATCAAAGACTATTTGTCTTCTCAGCGCAGCGCGCTGAATTTGACTCAAGAAGATGTCAATTCGCCAGTGCTAAAATCGACCAGTTATTCAAAGAGCATGCGTGTTCAAATGGCTTATGTCAACCAATCATTAGCCGGTATTGAAGTACACAATTCTACTTCTCGATTTGCCATCAAAGACCAGCAAGTTTACTCTGCACGTTTGGGATTTGTTTCAAATTTGGCCAGTAAAATTAACACGACCTCTCCTTCGATCGGGGCGCAAACTGCTGTGCTTAAAGCGGCTCAGTCTTTTGGCTTGAGCGCAGGTAATATCGAAGAACTCTCTGGACAAGGAAACGCTTATGTCTTCCGCGCCGCTGACATGTCACAAAATGATATTCCAGTACAATTGGTGTTTCAAAAAACACAAGACGAGCAATATCGACTCGCATGGGATTTAAGCATTTATCTTTTAGATGCGACCCACTATTACAGCGTTCGTGTCGATGCGCAAAGTGGAGCAATTTTAGACACCCACGATTGGGTATTGCACTGTGATTTTGGTCAAGGAAGTCATGAGCATAGCGCAGGAGAAAGCGTTTTGTTTGGATCTGAAGCCGCTGCCTTTGCTCCAGCTTCTGGAGCCGCTGGCTACCGCGTTTTCCCAATCCCATACAGCAGTCCTATCGATGGATCGGATGAATTTGTCATGGAAAGTGATGCTGTTGATACAGCCTCATCACCATTCGGATGGCATGACACTGATGGTGCAGCCGGACCAGAATACACCTACACTCGCGGGAACAATGTATATGCCCGAGAGGATATTAGTGGGACCAACGGAAATGGTGCTTCTCCTGAAGGGGGCGCCGGTCTGACCTTTGATTTTCCTTATAACTTGCCACAAGACCCTGCAAATTTCACTGATGCTGCAACAGTAAACCTGTTTTATTGGAACAATCTTATTCATGATTTTACTTATCAGTATGGTTTTGACGAAGAGAGTGGGAACTTTCAAGAAAACAACTACGGTAATCCGGGGAATGGTTCTGACTCTGTCAATGCAGATGCCCAAGATGGTTCAGGAACCAATAATGCGAATTTTGCGACACCTCCAGATGGAGCAAATCCCCGCATGCAAATGTTTATATGGACCAGTTCATCGGGACCGATTAACCTGCTCACCATTAACAACGGGACACTTGCCGGGACTTATCCTGGGGTTCCAGCTAATTTCGGAGGTCCGATGCCGATCCCACCACTTACTGAAGATTTAGTGGTCGTTGAGGACGATAACTCGGGAGGGACATCTACCGATCCAAATGACGGATGTGATACCATCACGAACGGTGCAGATCTTAACGGCAAGATTGTTGTGATTCGTCGTGGAGAGTGTGAATTTGGATTCAAGGCTTTAGCCGCTCAAAATGAAGGTGCATTGGCCGTAATCATGGTCAATAATGTACCTGGTGATCCGATCATCATGGCGCCAGGGGCCGTTGGAGCCCAGGTGACCATCCCGTTATTTATGGTTTCTGATGTCATTGGAGAACCAATCATTACTGAATTACTCGCGGGAAACACGGTCAATGGAACCATAGATGGTGGAGCAGTACCTCCTTCAATTGATGGCGATTTGGACAACGAAATTATCGCTCATGAGTATGCTCATGGTATTTCAAACAGACTTACAGGAGGCCCTGTTAACACAAGCTGTTTAGGAAACGCCGAGCAAATGGGTGAGGGATGGAGTGATTACTTAGGACTGATCATGACCATGCAGGCCACCGATCAACGTACAGACGTGCGCGGACTTGCTGCTTATGCTTCAGGTAATCCGAACGGAATCCGTGAAGCGCCTTATAGCACTGATTTCGCAGTAAACGATTACACTTATCAAGATACCAATGCTAATGTATCCCAACCCCATGGTATTGGTTTTGTATGGGCTACTGCACTTTGGGAAATGACTTGGGATCTTATTGATCTTTATGGATTTGACGCAGATTTAGTTTACGGTACAGGAGGAAACAACATCGCGTTCCAATTGGTAATGGACGGGATGAAACTACAAAATTGTTCTCCTGGATTTATTGATGGACGTGATGCAATTTTGGAAGCCGATGAGTTAACTCATGGTGGATTGCACCGTTGTTTGATATGGGAAGCTTTTGCCCGTCGTGGTGTAGGATTTAGTGCCTCACAGGGTAGTGCCTTCAACCGTGCGGATCAATCTGAAGCGTTTGATCTACCTGCAGACTGTAATCTTTCTACAGGAGACAATAACTATGACAATAACTTTAGTATTTACCCGAATCCAAACTACGGAGCGATTAACATTCACTCTAAGGTTGATGTTGGGATGGCCAAAGTTTCAATCATGGACTTAAACGGACGTACAGTTTGGGCTCAGTCCCTTGAGTTGGGGAACCAAACTCAAGTGGATGCCTCTATGCTCAGTAGCGGAATTTATTTGGTGCGTATTCAGGGGAACAATTATACCCATACCAGCAAGTTGATCATGCGTTAAGCTAAGAGAATAGCACAATAGATTAAATTAAAAGTGCCCCATCCGGGGCACTTTTTTTATGCTATAAATACGGCGCTTTTGCTAACTTAATTCTATTATGCTATTAGCTATCGCTTCAGGAGTAAGTCCGCAAAGTTCATAAAGTTCAGAGGGTTTTCCATGTGGAATAAAGTGATCCGCGATACCGTGAGACTTTAAAATTATGGGGTACCTGTGGATAGAAATAAATTCGGCTATTGCACTAGCGAGCCCGCCATTTAGCATACCATCTTCGACGGTGATCATTGCGTGATGGGTTTGACATACTTGATGCAATAGAGCCTCATCGAGGGGTTTTAAAAAACGCATGTCCACATGGGTCACCATGTTCTTTTGCTCGAGTGTTTCTAGCGCTAAACTTACGGAATCGGCAATAGTCCCCAAGCTCAACACTGCGATTGTGGTCCCGGATTGAAGCAATTCGGCCGTGCCTATATCTAGGGGTTGCATTGGGGTTTCCCAATCTATAAGGTTTCCTCGGCCTCTGGGGTACCTTATGGCAATTGGATGAGCCAGACCGCGTTGGGCTGTGAACATGATGTTGCGTAATGAGCGCGCATCGCGTGGCGCGAAAATAATCAGGTTAGGAATGGGTCTCAAAGAAGCCAGATCAAAAACTCCATGATGGGTTGCACCATCTTCGCCAACGATACCGGCGCGATCCAGACAAAAAATTACAGGCAAATTTTGCAGACAAACATCGTGAATTACTTGGTCATACGCCCTTTGAAAAAAGGTGGCGTAAATCGCGCAAAATACAATTTTGCCTTGGGTCGCGAGTCCTGCGGCAAGCGTAACGGCGTGTTGTTCTGCAATCCCAACATCTATGGCGCGCTCAGGAAAAGCCTCCATCATATAACGCAGTGAGGACCCTGTGGGCATAGCCGGGGTAATGCCAAAAATATTTTTATTTTCCCGTGCCAAGGACACTAGGGTATGGCCAAAAACATCTTGATATTTTGGCGGTACAGGACGGTCATCCACTGTAGGTCGTTCACCTGTTTTTGGATCAAATTGTCCTGGAGCGTGATAGGCCACTTGATCTTGTTCGGCTTGTTTAAGTCCTTTACCCTTTACTGTAACCACATGCAATACTTTAGGCCCCGAGATCGATTTCATGGCATTCAGCGCCTCTATGAGTTCAGATAAATCGTGACCATCGACTGGACCGCTGTAATGAAAATTCAATGCGCGGAATAGATTGTCCTGCTGTGTTTGTGCGTCTGCTTCTTTTTTTCGTGTAAGATATTCTTTAAACGCGCCGACACTTGGGTCAATGCCGATGGCATTGTCATTGAGTACAATCAATAGGTTCGTATGAGAAACTCCGGCATGATTTAGGGCCTCAAAGGCCATGCCGCTGGCAATACTGGCATCCCCAACTACGGCGATGTGTTGCCGGCTGATTTTTCCGTCTTGAGCACTGGCTAAGGCCATACCTAAAGCGGCAGAAATGGCCGTGCTGCTGTGGCCTACGCCAAATGTGTCGTAGGGACTTTCTTTGCGAGAGGGGAAACCACTGAGTCCGCCGAGCTGACGATTGGAATGAAATTCATTACGTCTTCCCGTTAAAATCTTATGTCCGTAGGCTTGATGACCCACGTCCCAAACCAATAAATCCTCTGGAGTATTGAAAACATAATGAAGGGCGATTGTTAGTTCAATAACCCCTAAACTCGCACCGAGGTGGCCCTCTTTTATGGCAATGATATCGATAATAAACCGCCTGAGTTCTTCAGAGAGCTGTGCCATTTCTTTAAGGCTCAACCCTCTCAGGTCTGAAGGAGAATTTATCTGCTCTAAAATCGATTTATTCATATGTCAAAGATACGCTTATTCGTTTGTAGGTAAAGTCTTTGCCCTTTATTTGTAACTTTAACGCCCGCCCAAATAATTCTGTGGGTGCAGTTTAATTATGCTCGATCACGAATATTTCATGCGTAAAGCATTAGAGGAAGCTAAGAGTGCTCTTGAGGCCGGGGAAGTCCCTGTGGGTGCTGTAGTCGTCGCGCAAGGACGCATTATCGCTAGAGCATATAACCGGACTCAAGCCTTAAATGATGTTACGGCCCATGCTGAAATGCAGGCCATTACTTCGGCAGCGCATTATATAGGAGGGAAATATCTACATCAGTGTACTTTATATGTGACCTTAGAGCCTTGCCAAATGTGTGCTGGAGCCCTTTTTTGGAGTCAAATATCAGAAGTAGTTTATGGGGCAAGTGACCCAAA
>RFXU01000135.1 GCA_009921505.1 Flavobacteriaceae bacterium | reverse complement strand
ACTCAAATAAGCCAAGGGGTATTCGAAGTGAAATATTGATAGGATTAGTTATAAGTTTCGTCACAAATTTAAATCGCCCCAAATTTAGATTGACCTCGAACTTAAATTGCCCCAAATGGAAAAATCCGAACCTTGTGTTCGGATTTTTTTTTGTGGAAAATTGAGCTCCAATGTTTAAAACTTTATCGGGATAAGGACATTTGAATCCGTAATTTAGAGCCTACTTTCATCATACGATCACCAAGCTCATGTTTATTGTATTTGATACCGAAACCACAGGCTTACCGAAGCGATTTAAGGCTCCGGTTAGTGATGTTGACAATTGGCCAAGATGTGTGCAAATTGCCTGGCAGTTGCATGGAGCTGACGGAAGCCTGATACGGCGTAAAGACTTTTTAATCAAACCGGAAGGGTATGACATTCCTTTTGATAGCGAGAAAATTCATGGGATATCTACCGAGCTCGCAAAAAAAGAAGGAGCCCCCCTTCAGGAGGTTCTTGACATTTTTAGCCAGGATCTAGCACAAGCGCAATTCGTCGTTGGACAAAACATAGGTTTTGATATCAACATTATCGGTTGTGAGTATTTCCGCCTTGGTAAAAAGGATGTTTTTGAACCCTTTAAAGTATTGGATACCTGTACTGAAGTAACGGCCCAACTCTGTCAAATTCCAGGCGGACGTGGCGGGCGTTACAAGTTACCCACACTAACAGAGCTTCATGGGTTTTTGTTTCAAAGTGATTTTGATCAGGCGCATAATGCAACGGCAGATGTTGTTGCCACAGCGCGTTGCTTTTTTGAATTGGTCAGAAGAGGGTATTTTAAAGAGGAGCTCACCCCAATTGACCCTAAATTTTTTGATGATTTTTTGGCAGTGAACAAACAGGTTATCGCGCCAATCCAGTTAATACATCGTAATTTAAAAAAAGCATCAAAAGCCTTACGTGAACAGGCTCAGGAACTCAAGCCTCAAGTTAGCGGGCCCGATAAGCCAGTGGATAATGCGCTCATGGAAGATTGGCCCTTTATCCATTGTCACGCACATTCTCAATTTTCTATTTTACAATCTACCGCATCCACCCAAGATTTAATTAGTGCCGCCGTAAAAGATAATATGCCCGGTATAGCGCTAACCGATATGGGGAATATGATGGGTGCGTTTCATTTTTTGCAACAGGTAGAGCAGCACAATAAGTCATTGACAGAGGATGACCCGCGTAAACCCTTAAAGGGAATAGTTGGTTGTGAACTAAATGTTTGCGAAAACCACACCAATAAGAATCATAAGGATAACGGCTATCAAATCGTTTTTTTGGCAAAAAACAAAGTAGGCTACCACAATCTTTCTAAGCTTTCCTCTTTGGCTTATACCGATGGATTTTATTACGTTCCACGAATAGATCGGCAGTTAGTTGAGCAGTACAAAGAAGGACTAATCGTACTGACGGGTAATTTATATGGTGAAGTTCCCTCCAAGATTTTAAATGTTGGCACTAATCAAGCAGAGGAAGCCCTTGTTTGGTGGAAAGAGCAATTTGGGCCCGACTTATACGTAGAAATCATGCGTCATAGTCAGGAAGACGAGGATCGGGTTAATGAGGCGCTGATAGGACTCGCGCAA
Organism: Flavobacteriaceae bacterium; assembly: GCA_009921505.1. Taxonomy (GTDB): domain Bacteria; phylum Bacteroidota; class Bacteroidia; order Flavobacteriales; family Flavobacteriaceae; genus BACL21. The sequence goes on along the minus strand of RFXU01000135.1, from coordinate 3,565 downwards.
AAGCATGAGCTCAAGATTGTGGGGACCAATAATTTGTTTTATATCAATAAAGAAGACGCGAATGCTCACGATATTTTACTCTGTGTAAAGGACGGTGAAAAACAGTCTACACCTATAGGTCGTGGACGTGGGATGCGGTACGGGTTGCCCAATCAAGAATACTACTTTAAGAGTACTCAAGAAATGAAGGCCTTATTTAAAGATTTACCTCAGGCTATTGAATCAACTCAGGAAATCTTTGATAAAATTGAGTCTTTTACACTATTTCGTGATGTTTTGCTTCCTAAGTTCGATATTCCGGAGGATTTTATTGATCCGCTTGATGGCCAAGATGGAGGTAAGCGTGGAGAGAATGCCTATCTAAAGTTTTTGACCTTTCAAGGCGCTCAACGCCGATATCCCGTGCTCACCCCAGAAATACAAGAACGCTTAGATTTTGAGTTGAGTGTCATTGAGAATACCGGTTATCCTGGTTATTTTTTGATTGTGCAGGACTTTATTTCTGAGGCTCGAAAAATGGGGGTTTCTGTTGGGCCTGGTCGTGGATCCGCAGCGGGAAGTGCGGTAGCCTATTGTCTAGGAATTACCAACATCGACCCAATTCAGTACGATTTACTTTTTGAGCGTTTTTTAAATCCTGACCGAATTAGTCTCCCCGATATTGATATTGATTTTGATGACGAAGGTCGCTCAAAGGTCATGGATTATGTGATTCAAAAGTATGGTGCTAATCAGGTGGCTCAGATCATCACCTATGGTACTATGGCGGCCAAGAGTTCTATCAGAGATACCGCCCGGGTATTGGACTTACCGCTACATGAGGCCGATCGGATTGCTAAGCTTATTCCGAATATGACTAAGCTTAAAAAGATTTTTGCAACATCAGAGCAGGAATGGCGCGGAACCTTTCGTTCTGATGAACTTCCAAAGATTTCAGAACTTGTTGCCTTGGCACAGAGCGCGGCACTAGAAGGAAAAACTATTCAACAGGCTCGAGTTCTTGAAGGATCTGTGCGCAATACTGGGATTCACGCCTGCGGGGTGATCATTACACCAGACGACATTACCAATTTTGTGCCCATTGCTACCGCAAAGGATTCAGAACTTTATGTCACTCAGTTTGATAATGCCGTAGTAGAGAGTGCTGGACTTTTGAAAATGGACTTTTTGGGGCTTAAAACTTTGACCCTCATTAAAGATACCGTGGCTTTGGTCCAAGAAAAGCATAAGATTACCCTTGTACCTGATGAATTTCCTATTGATGATGAAAAGACCTATACGTTATTTCAAAACGGAGAAACTGTAGGGATTTTTCAGTACGAATCTCCGGGGATGCAAAAGCATTTAAAGGATCTCAAGCCAACTGTTTTTGCCGACTTAATTGCGATGAACGCCTTATATCGGCCAGGGCCAATGGAATACATCCCTTCATTTGTGCGCCGTAAGCACGGTCAAGAGGAGATCACTTATGACTTGCCAGAGATGGAGGAGTACCTCAAGGAAACTTACGGGATTACGGTATATCAAGAGCAGGTCATGCTTTTGTCTCAAAAGTTAGCAGGTTTTACCAAAGGTGAGGCAGATGTCTTGCGTAAGGCCATGGGAAAAAAGCAAAAGGCTGTTTTGGATAAGATGAAGCCCCAATTTATCAAGCAGGCTGAAGCCAAAAATCATCCGGCTGAAGTTTTAGAAAAGATTTGGAAGGATTGGGAGGCTTTTGCCAGTTATGCCTTCAACAAAAGTCACTCTACATGTTATGCGTGGATAGCCTACCAAACGGCTTATCTCAAAGCCCATTATCCGGCAGAATATATGGCGGCAGTGCTCAGTAATAACATGAATGATATAAAGCAGGTCACTTTCTTTATGGAGGAGTGTCGTCGTATGGGCCTAGAAGTTTTGGGGCCTGATGTGAATGAATCTGCGTATAAGTTTACCGTAAATGACAAAGGGGCCATCCGTTTTGGGATGGGGGCCATCAAAGGGGTAGGTTCCGGCGCCGTCGATACCATAGTGACCCATCGCAGTGAGGGTCCGTATAAAAGTATTTTTGACCTAGCCAAGCGTATAGACTTGCGTGCTGCGAATAAGAAGGCTTTTGAAAATCTTATTTTGGCCGGTGGCTTCGATAGTTTTGATGCTCATAGGGCCCAGTACATGTTTGATGAAGGCGATGGGGTTTGCTTCTATGAGAAAGTATTGCGTTATGCGGCGCGTTATCAGGAATCGATGAATTCGGCCCAAGTTAGCTTGTTTGGTGGGGCCAGTGATGTGCAGATTCCAGAACCAGAAGTACCCCCCTGTGAACCATGGGGTTCTATGAAAAAACTAAAGCAGGAAAAAGAGGTGGTCGGCATCTATATATCGGGTCATCCATTGGATGAATTTAGGGTAGAGATGAATGAATTTACCAGCATCAAGGTGGCGGATTGTAATAACCTAGAGGCCTTAGTTAACAAAGAAATTATTTTTGCTGGGGTAGTGAGTTCAGTTGAGCATCGCGAAAGTCGTCAGGGCAAGGGGTGGGGCCTGTTCACTCTAGAAGACTACGATGATAGTTTTGAATTCCGCATTTTTGGTGAGGAGTATTTAAAATTTAGACACTTTTTAAGTGTAAACGCCTTTCTTCACATCCGTGCATTTGTCAAAGAGGGCTGGATAAATCGGGATACTGGAACGCAAGGTGCTCCGAGACTCCAATTCAATCAATTTCAGCTCTTACACGATGTATTGGACAACATGACAAAGCGCATAACTTTTCAGACCCCAATTGACGGAGTGGATCAGCAATATATTGATACACTCGTTGCTTTGACGAAAAAATTTAAAGGCAAAAAAAGTGTTCACTTAGCGGTATTTGATCAGTCTAAAAACCTACACTTGACCATGCCCAGTCGTACGGCCAAGATTGATATAACTCGCGAATTGATTAAAACCCTGAACGAAAAACGTTTACATTATAAGCTGAACTAAAAAAGCTGAATTCATGCATGTGGTGGTTTACAATGGACTTTTTCGGGGGCATCACGAAGGCCAATGCATTTATCGAGTAAAGTGATACCGCTAAAACAAATTAATAGGGCAAAAAACTTAAATTTGTGATGCAATTGAGCAATAACATTATTCAGATAATTAAATAAATACAGTCGATGGCTTTAGAAATTACAGACGCGTCTTTTGAAGAGACCGTATTAAAAAGTGATAAACCAGTAATGGTTGATTTTTGGGCTGCATGGTGCGGGCCTTGTAGAATGGTTGGACCTATCATTGAAGATCTCAGTGCAGAATACGCGGGAAAAGCAGTAGTGGGAAAGGTTGATGTAGATGCCAATCAAGAATTTGCTGCAAAATATGGGGTACGCAATATCCCGACAGTACTTGTCTTTAAGGATGGAGAAGTGGTAGGCCGTCAAGTTGGCGTTGCTCCAAAAAATGTTTACGCTGAGGCTTTAGACGCTTTGTTATAAGAATACCTTCGGGTTCTTATAACCCATAGAATTTTTTTAAAGACCTGTCTATTGTGACAGGTCTTTTTTTATCTTGTGTCCATGCTTTACAATAACCC
>RFXU01000134.1 GCA_009921505.1 Flavobacteriaceae bacterium | reverse complement strand
ATTTAGAGTCATTTGTAATGCTTCATTTGCTCAGTGGAAACAAGAGCATCCTGAATCTGTCTTAGATGACACGCCTTTTTATTTGGTGGGTGAGGTCTATTCATATGACCTACACCATTTACGGGAGCACGATTTCGGGGACCGCAAAGAAGATTTTTTTAACAATAGCTTCGATGCTTTAATTAACTTCCATATCAAAGGCACACAGGATATGAGCCTTGAGGCGCTTTACAGCGATTACAGCAATATTCTAAATGGGCCCATGGACGGCTTCGGTACCCTAAATTTTATGAGCTCGCACGATGATGGGTCTCCATTTGACAAGGCCCGAAAGAACCCCTACGAAACAGCCAGAAGGCTTTTACTGGCACCTGGAACGGCACAAATTTATTACGGAGATGAGCTTTCTAGGCCTTTAATTATTGAGGGCACTCAAGGAGATGCGACTTTACGCTCCTTCATGAATTGGGATGATCTAGAAAACAATGCACAAACCGCCAAAATTCTAAATTATTGGCAAAGATTAGGACAGTTCCGAGCACGGCATATGGCTATTGGCGCTGGGATTCATCAGCAGATTTCACAAGCCCCTTATACTTTTTCACGAGTATTTAACGATAAAGATCACTCAGACCAAGTCGTCGTGGCTGTGCTCAGTGACGCTGATATTAAAATGGCGCGAGAAGGATTGCGTATTGACCTGGGGGGCGTATTTGCCGAAGGCACTCAGCTTCGGGATGCATTTACCGGTCAGGAATACAGCGTAACTGATGGCGGGGTGGACTTGACGGTATTTGAAGACGTGATTCTTTTAGAGTCAGTACTTTAGCCGATATTGATGGACTTTAAATTAGAACTTATCCGAAAACGTTATCGTTGTGTTATCGGTTTGTTATGTGGATGGAATCATTTAATTTAGCCCGGCTTAACCCAAAAGCATGAAAAAAATAGCTGTACTGACCAGTGGGGGCGATGCTCCCGGAATGAATGCCGCAATTCGCGCGGTAGTGCGTGCTTGCGCTTTTAATCAGTTAGAATGTGTCGGTGTTTTTCGCGGCTTACAAGGCCTGATTGAGGGAGATTTTAAGGAAATGGGACCACGTTCTGTTAAGAACATTATCAATCGTGGTGGAACTATTTTAAAATCAGCCCGCTCTAAAGAATTTCGCACCTCTGAAGGACGTGCAAAAGCCTACGCTCAATTACAAAAGGCTGGTGTAGATGCTTTGGTGGTCATTGGTGGCGATGGAACCTTTACAGGGGCGAGTGTTTTTATGTCTGAGTACGACATCCCGATTGTGGGACTTCCTGGGACTATTGACAATGACATTAACGGAACGGACTACACCATAGGCTACGATACGGCGCTAAACACCGTAGTAGAGGCCATCGATAAGATTCGCGATACGGCAAACTCCCATAACCGTCTCTTTTTGATTGAAGTCATGGGGCGTGATGCAGGAGATATCGCGTTAAATGCTGGCATTGGCGCAGGAGCTGAAGAGATTTTAATCCCAGAACAAAATTTAGGGCGTGAGCGCTTAATTAATTCGCTTAAACGCAGTAAGAAAAGTGGGAAGTCCAGCAGTATTGTCGTGGTGGCCGAAGGGGATCAAAGCGGTAAAAACATATTTGAACTTGCGGAATACGTTCGTGAAAACCTAGACGACTACGAAGTCAAGGTGACGGTATTGGGGCATATACAGCGCGGGGGCTCCCCGAGTTGTTATGATCGTGTACTGGCCAGCAGACTCGGGGTCGGAGCTATTGATGCTTTGCTCGCTGGTGCGCGCGGGGTCATGATTGGCGTGGCAAACAACAAAGTAGTAACTGTGCCTTTTGAAGAAGCTATCAAAGGGGACAATGAGATAGATTTAGATTTAATTCGAGTAGCAGACATAACGTCTGTTTAATTTCAAAAATTGACTATGACAAAAATTGGTATTAACGGTTTCGGCCGAATTGGTAGAATCGCTTTTAGAATTGCAGCGGCAAATGAAAATGTAGAAGTAGTGGGGATTAATGACCTACTGGATGTAGATCATTTGGCGTATTTGCTAAAATATGACTCAGTTCATGGAAAATTTAACGGAACTGTTGATGTGGTCGGCGGAAACCTTGTGGTGAATGGTAAAACCATCCGAATCACTGCTGAGCGCAATCCTGAAGATTTGAAGTGGGATGAAGTTGGTGCTGATATCGTTATGGATTGTACCGGGATTTTTACCACTTTAGATAAAGCCGGTCTTCACCTTAAAGCTGGGGCGCGCAAAGTAGTAATTTCTGCGCCATCTGCCGATGCACCAATGTTTGTTATGGGGGTGAATCACCAAAACGTTAAAGCTGAGGACACGGTTGTTTCAAATGCCTCATGTACCACAAACTGTTTGGCGCCACTGGCCAAAGTAATTGACGATGAGTTTGGTCTTGTTGAGGGCTTAATGACTACTGTTCATGCTGCTACAGCAACTCAGTTTACCGTAGATGGGCCTTCGAGAAAAGATTTTAGAGGCGGACGTAGTGCCTTAAACAATATAATTCCAGCGTCTACAGGAGCAGCTAAAGCTGTAACTAAAGTGATTCCTTCGCTAGAAGGAAAATTAACCGGAATGGCGTTTCGTGTACCTACTGCAGATGTTTCTGTAGTGGATCTCACTGTACGTACAGAAAAACCGGCGACTTATCAGCAAATTAAAGATGCCTTTAGAAAAGCGGCCGAAGGCCCTTATGCTGGGGTAATTAGTTACACTGAAGACATGGTGGTCTCTCAAGATTATGTAAGTAATCCACATACGTGTAATTTCGATGCTGAAGCGGGTATCGCCCTTAACGACAATTTCTTTAAGCTTGTCGCGTGGTACGATAATGAATATGGCTACTCGGCAAAACTTGTTGAATTGGCACAATACGTCGCAAAGCTCTAGTTTTATGACGCTCATAGCAGACGGTGGTTCTACGAAATGCGATTGGATCCTCTTGGATGCCAAAGGCGAAGTTTTGGTAAAAACGCGAACCAAAGGGCTTAATCCTGCAGTGATTCCTTACGATGAGTTGATCAATCGAATTTCAGACAATAAGGATTTAGTTGCCATCTTTGAGATCGTAGAGGTTTTGGATTTCTACGGGGCCGGGGCAGGAACAAAAACCCCAAATGAAATATTGACAAAGGCCTTGAAATCATTATTTACCAAGGCAGTGGTTACTGTAAATGAAGATTTACTAGCCGCTGTTTATGCCGCGACTACGGAACCAGGTATCGTCTGCATATTGGGCACCGGAAGCAACAGTTGCTATTTTGATGGCGAAAAAATACATGCCCATGTGCCTTCCTTAGGTTATGTCCTTATGGACGAGGCCAGTGGGAATTACTTTGGTAAGCGATTGATTCGTGATTATTATTACGGCATTATGCCTGAACCCTTGATGAAGGAGTTTGCTGCCCGATTTAATCTTGAGGCAGATGAAATCAAACTAAACGTTTATCAAAGGCCAAACCCAAATACCTATTTAGCTTCATTTGCAGAATTTATTTTTACGGCCGAAGAGGTTAATGGATATTTTTATCAGCTTATTTCAGATGGTATGGATCGCTTTATCAAGCGTCGTGTACTGTGCTATCCTGAAGCGCAAAACGTTCCGATCCATTTTATTGGATCGATAGCGCATTTTTCAGAGGAGATGATTAAGAATGTGATGAAGCCTTATCATTTGCAATTGGGTAAGATCATCAGAAGACCCATTGATGGATTAATAGAATACTATAGAGAACACAGATTAAATGCAGAGGCATGAGTAGTACACTTCCAAAAATAAACCCAACCCAAACCGCAGCATGGGCTGCTTTGGGAGAATTATATAAATCAGAAAAAGATCGGTCAATGACTGATCTTTTTTTGAATGACCCTAAGCGGGTAAGTGCATTTAGTGTTGCTGCACCAGGATTTTATCTCGATTACAGCAAGAACTTGATCAGTGGTGCGGTGCGTGAGCAATTGCTGCATTTAGCTGAGCAAATTAAGTTAAAAGAAGCAATAGAGGCACAGTTTACTGGAGGGATTATTAACGAGACCGAAAGTAGAGCCGTGGGGCATACTCAGCTGCGAAATTTTGCAAAAATGCCACAAGAAGTGTCAGAGACACTAGAACGCATAAAAAGTTTTGTAACGGCAGTTGAAAATGGCTCATTTAAAGGTCATACGGGCCTGCCGATTACTCATATAGTAAACGTGGGTATCGGAGGTAGTGATCTTGGCCCTGATATGGTATGTGAGGCTTTGGCTTATTACAAAAATCACCTAGAGGTGCGTTTTGTAAGTAATGTAGATGGAGACCATGTGCACCAGCAGCTCAAAGGTTTACCTGCGGAGCAGACTCTTTTTGTGATTGTTTCAAAAACCTTTACCACTCAAGAAACACTGACCAATGCGCAAACCATTAGAAAATGGTTCTTAAAGCAGGCGCCTGAGTCGGCTATAGCCCATCATTTTGCGGCTGTTTCAACGAACCTTGAAGCCGTAGGTGCTTTTGGTATTGATAGTGATCTCGTTTTCCCTATGTGGGACTGGGTTGGGGGTCGTTTCTCTTTATGGAGTGCCGTAGGGCTTTCTATCGCGCTGAGCGTAGGTTACAATAACTTTGAATCACTCCTTCGTGGAGCTCATGAAATGGATCTGCATTTTCGTGACACTGATTTCGACCAAAACATGCCTGTGCTTATGGCTCTTGTCTCAGTGTGGTATAATAATTTTTATGGTGCTGAATCTGAGTGTATTGTCCCATATACGCAGTATTTAAACAAGTTTGTGGCCTATTTGCAGCAAGGAATAATGGAAAGCAATGGTAAATACGTGGATCGCAATGGTGATGTCGTGGATTATCAAACCGGAACTATAGTATGGGGGAGTACAGGTACCAACGCACAGCACGCGTTTTTTCAGTTGATCCATCAAGGGACCAAACTCATTCCAGCAGACTTCATTGCCTTCAAGGCATGTTTACACGGAGAACAAGACCATCAAAACAAACTTTTAGCGAACTGCGTCGCTCAAACACAAGCGCTAATGACGGGCACCCAAGGGCAAAATATAGAGAGCCCTTATCGCGTATTTACTGGCAACAAACCCACAAACACATTGCTTATCGATAAACTTACCCCTGAGCGTCTCGGTGGCCTTATTGCTCTATATGAGC
>RFXU01000133.1 GCA_009921505.1 Flavobacteriaceae bacterium | reverse complement strand
TGACCGAAGAGCAATATGGATGGCGGGTAAGAGACTGTTGTCCTGAAGCCATAACCATTTTGGATACCGAAGATTGTCATTTTTTGAGGTTGACTAGAGCCCAATACATTAAAGAGCGTCCTGATATTTTTGATGCATCCGATTGTCCAGAAGAGTCATTGTTTAATCAACATAGCATGCGCGAATTGGCCAGTATTTGGCGATGCGATTTGAGTTTAATCATCGCACAATACGAATATGAGTTGCTCCGTGATGTTTTTTCTATACCAGAGGGTTTATTGTGCTATCTCCCATTAGCCATGGCCTTTGATCCTACTGAGTCAAATCAGGCAGATGCCCCAAGAGATTTGGCGTGGTCAGATCGTAAAGACTTTTTATGGGTAGGCAATCGCAAACACGAGCCTAATGATGACTCATTAAAGTACTTGCTTCAAGTCTTATGGCCAGCGATACAGCGCGCCCTGCCAAAGGCAGCGTTGCACATTGTCGGGCCAAATGGAACAGAGTCTCAAAGGCAATTAATTGTCAAACACAAATCTGTGGTTGATTTGGGCTGGGTCGATGATCTACCCGAACTCATGTCACAATACCGCATTAATCTTGCCCCATTGCGTTTTGGTGCGGGGCTCAAAGGCAAAATCATGCAGTCCTTAGGTTTAGGCCTTCCGACGGTCAGTTCTGCAATAGGAGCGGAGGGACTTTTTATGAATACTATTCCCGTATTGGCACCTGCGCAAAATGCAGATGAATTTATAAACAAGGCCATCAAACTTTATACTGATGAGCAATATTGGCAACAGGCAAAAATACAAGGCATTCAGTGCATGAAACAGCATTTTTCATTAGGGCCTAGCTTTGCTCGATTTAATAAAGATTTGCTGGCTATAAAAAATGACCTAAAGGCCCATAGAAAACGTTATTTTATGGGCCAAATCTTGCAACACCAATCGCTTAATGCCTCCAAATATATGGGGCTTTGGTTGACGCTAAAAAATGCTCAGATTAATCCAAAATAAAGACATTCGCATCGACCATAAACAAACTGTTTACAAAAAACAGCTTGCCATTTTCCCAGAAGGAACGAAATAAAATGTCGTCGGTCAAATAAACCATACTTCCTTGACCTAAAGGATATTCGCCAAAAACAAAGCTATCGCTCAGTTTTTTCTTCGCATCAGACCCAGAAAACCCAGAATAAGATTCCGCTGCACCATCGAAATAACCCACATTGTATCCGCGATCGAGTTTTAAATAAGCGTCGTCATCTTGCTTTAGGCTAAAGTATAAATCAGGATAACCAAAGGCCAGGGGGTGGGTTGTATCCAGGTGAACCTTATAAATGCTTCCGGTAATTAAATCCTTCACACTGTGGCGCTCGCGGTCTCCGTAAGGAATCATATTTGATTCCTCTGAAGACTCTGGTTCCACCGATTTCAAACCAAATCCATCTTGATCCGCAAAGACATTGACGGCTTGGTCAATGGCAATAAGCTTCCCACCTGAGCGGACCCAATCTTTAAGTCCATTGAGCTGCTCTTCTGAACGCAGGTTAGAGTAATAGCCGCTGGGCATTACGAGTATATCAAATTGGGATAAGGTCTTGGCAGAAAAATTAGCCGTATTTAATGGGGTAAAAGGATAATCTAATTCTTGCTCCATAAAGTGCCAAATTGCCCCATAACTCAGTGATGAGACGCCATCCCCTTTGAGAATCGCAATTCGATGAGGGTTAATTAGTTTGATGTCTGTGGACCCCAAATCAACACCATTATCACTAAAACCGCTACTCAATGCGGTAATCTTTCGTTTATGGGTGTTGGCTAAGTTTCGTATCGTTTGATTAAAGTCCTTTCGCTTTACGTTATCACCTTTAGTAATGACTAAACTTCCTTGGGGAAATTGTTTACCCCCAAAAGACAGGGGCTTTTCACTAAAACGAACGCGGATGCCTTTTTTTAATAAATCGGTGAGAAAAGTGGCGTCTGCGAGATCACCCCAGGGTGCAATAAAACCGGCAATAACTTCAGGCTCAGCGGGCAATTGAAAACGACCGTTGTATGGATTGTTTTGACTGGTTTCTAAAGACTTGTCCGTAACCAAACAGTTCAGGCCAAAAGCATAGGGCAAGCTCCAAGCGGTAATGTCATAGGTCAAAGGATCCTCTAAAGCCGCTTCCGCTTCAAAAAGTACGCGAACCATGGCGCCTTGAGGCTGATCAGTACTAATGACAAGAGCATCAGCTACATTGCGTTGCGTATTTTTTTGGGTGGTGTAGTCCCATCCTTTTACAACGGCTGATTTTGCAAAACTGTACTGGATTTCATGACGGTCTAAGAGCTCTGTTAGGGCTTGAATTTTATCCGAATTGCCTTGAAGAATATAGTTTTGTAGCGGTTGAGGAGTACGGAAGTAAGATTTGAACTCTTTATTGAGTTTTAGGGCATTTTTCGAGGAGATTTCTACTGTTGAAAGCCCAGTGGTAGTGTGGTGGGCCGCGCGATCAACCAAGGTTAACTCAACGCCTTCATCGTTCAGTATTCCTAATCCGGCACGTCCATTACCGGCTTGTTCATAGGTCATACCAATGGCCCCTAGATAAGTTGGGTAGGTGTCTCCATAACTTGGATAAAGTAAGTCGAAAAATTGCCGTGTAAAGTACAGCCAACCCTCTTGATCAAAATATTTGGCATTGTTTTGTCCTATTTCCACTTGGAATTGTTTTTGCCATGGGGTGATGACCTCGTGATAAGGGACTGCTGCAGGCGCAAAATAATAAGGTTCGTTGATGCCTTGCTCGTGAAAATCAACATGAACATGGGGCATCCATTTATGATATAAAGGCAATCTTTGTTGGCTCTCCACTTGTTTTGCCCAAGCCCAATCGCGATTTAGATCAAACAAATAATGATTTGGTCGTCCTCCTGGCCAAGGTTCGTTGTGTTCATCGGCTGCTTGTAAGGGGTTGTATGGGCTAGTGCCTACTTGATTATACCAATTGGCGTAACGATCTCTTCCATCGGGATTGACACAGGGGTCCATGATGACCACTGTATTTTTCAACCATGTGGATTGAGTATTAATGAGTTCATAGGCGGTTTGCATTGCAGCCTCCATACTCGAGGCTTCATTTCCGTGGACGTTATAACTCAACCAAACTATAGCAACATCAGGACTAGCATCACCGGGGAGCATTCCAATTTGACGCAGATTGTTTTGACGTATTTCCTCTAACCGGGCGCGGTTTTCGGGTGTGGTGATTATCGCGTAGTTCAACGATCGCCGTTCATTAGTTTTACCGTACTGGTGAAAACTAATCCAATCGGAACCTTCGGCCAAATGCTCAAAATAGGAAACCATTTGATGATGACGAGAGTATTTTGTCCCGATAGGGTAACCCAAAAACGCCTCAGGAGATAGGATTTGACTTCCGACCAATTGAGTGCAGAACAATGTTAGAGCAATGAGAATACGCTTCATTTTTTATAAAAATTAAAAGGGGGTTATGTTTAAAAATGAGGACTAAATATAAGAATTCCTAATGTACGCATAACAAACCCAAATGGATAATGCCAAACACGACGAAACATCGTATTTTTGTCACTGCTTTAGCGAGATTGACACGGGTTAGCCGTGTGATTATGGAAAAACAATTGCTGACATACAAATCCACGAGACAGTTCTCAGACTTAGTCCTTGATTATTTGGAAGGAAGCGATAAGCTACGTCCTTTTTTTAATCGAGCGCCTCATTTGGAACAAGTTAAGGCCCAGATTCAAGAAAAGTCTCAGAACTATTCCTCATCTACGCGTGCAAAACTCGTCCAAGCCCTAACGAGGCAGTACCAAGATTTTTCCTTGAATGAATCTTTTGATCAGCGCATTAAGGAGGAGATTCAAGTCTTATCGAGTGAAAACACCTTTACCGTGACTACGGGGCATCAACTTAATTTATTTACTGGACCGTTATACTTTCTTTATAAAATATTTGGAGCGATTAATTTGGCCGAACAGTATGCAGCGCAAAATCCAGGGTACCGGTTTTTACCCGTTTTTTGGATGGCAAGCGAGGATCACGATTTTGAAGAAATCGCTCATTTTAAAACCGGTGCGCACAAGATAAATTGGGATAAACAAGGGGCTGGGCCTGTCGGTCGATTAATGTGTACGGACCTAGATGAGGTGATCAATACCCTGGATAAGCTATGGGGGGACACAGTCATGGGACGCAGCATGCTCGACCTATTTAAATCAGTCTATACCCCCGAGATAACTTTAGCTCAAGCAACCCGAAAATTGGTTCATGAGCTTTTTAAGGATTATGACCTGATCATTGTAGATGGTGATGACGCTGTTTTAAAATCTGAATTTGCCTCTATAATGCGTTTTGAGTTAACCGAAAATGGCTGTAGTCAGGCGATTGAAAAGACAACTCAGGCGCTATCGCTCAAGGGGTATCACAAACAAGTCCACCCGAGAGAAATTAATTTGTTCTATTGCGACAGTGGTTTGCGCGAGCGAATTATTGCGACTGAATATGGCTTTGCTGTTGATCAAACCGATATGCGTTTTACTCAAGAGGAACTTCTTGATCTCTTGGAAAAACGCCCTGAGTTATTTTCTCCGAATGCCTTACTTCGTCCGTTGTATCAAGAACGAGTTTTACCGAATTTGGCCTATATCGGAGGAGGGGCTGAAGTGGCCTATTGGGCTCAACTTAAAGATTGTTTTGCCGCCAATGGCTTGACCTATCCTATGGTTTATTTGCGTAATTCTGTGTCTCTTGTTCCGTCCAAAGTGAGCAAAAAGCTCAAAGCCTTAAATTTTGGTTTGGAGGATTTATTCTTACCCGTAGATGAGTTGTCTCGTCTGTACGTAACGCGTAATAGCAGTTTAAAGATTGATTTTAGTCCGCAAAAAGAGCATTTGAAAAAGCAGTTTGCACAATTGTACGCTATGGCACAGAGCACAGATGCTTCGTTTATTGGTGCTGTAGGTGCGCAAGAGAAAAAACAGTTAAAGGGGCTTGAACGTCTGGAGCAGCGTCTGATGCGCGCCGAAAAGCGAAAACACACCCAGGAGATACAGCGACTTGAGGCATTGCGTCAATGGCTTTTTCCAGATGGAGTGTTGCAAGAAAGAAAAGAAAACATGAGTTGGGGTTATCAGCAAATGGGCGCCGAATTTTTATTCCATCTCAAAACCCAAATCGACCCCTCTGATC
>RFXU01000132.1 GCA_009921505.1 Flavobacteriaceae bacterium | reverse complement strand
GCCAAAGGGACCACGACCATTTACAATGCCGCATGTGAACCTTATTTACAACAACTTTGTCGTATGCTTCAATCCATGGGGGCGAACATTCAAGGTGTTGGATCAAACTTGCTCGTTATTGAAGGCGTAGAGCGCCTTGGAGGTTGTACCCATCGAATTCTGCCTGATATGATTGAAATTGGGAGCTGGATTGGATTGGCTGCTATGACCCGAAGCAGTATTACCATCAAAGATGTTTCTTGGGACAATTTGGGCTTGATTCCTGATACGTTCAGAAAACTGGGCATCAAATTAGAACGCCGCCAAGATGATATATTTATTCCGTATCAAGAATCTTACGAGATTCAATCGGACATGGATGGCTCGATATTAACCATTTCAGATGCCCCATGGCCCGGTTTTACACCTGATCTTTTAAGTATTGTTTTGGTGACTTGTACCCAGGCCAAAGGCAGTGTATTGATTCATCAAAAAATGTTCGAAAGTCGTTTGTTTTTCGTGGACAAACTCATCGATATGGGAGCTAAAATCATACTCTGTGATCCCCATCGCGCCACGGTGATCGGACACGACTTTGCCTCGTCTTTAAAAGCAACCAATATGGTTTCTCCTGACATACGTGCTGGGGTTTCGCTACTTATTGCTGCTTTATCAGCCGAAGGTACGAGCGTGATTCAGAATATCGAACAAATCGATCGTGGATACGAGCGTATCGAAGAGCGTCTTCGCGCAATTGGCGCCAAAATTACACGGGTAGACTAGGGCTTAATTGGCCTTATTTCCGAAGTATCGACATCAACATTAATAAGACTAAAGAGCCTCATTTAGTGCTGCCTTATAGGTTTCAAGACAACGCGTGCGGGCCATTTTATGTTCTACCACGGGTTTGGTATAGCGGGGTAAGTCACATTCTGGGACCCATCTTTTGATATAGGTCTTTTGTTTGTCGAATTTATCAACCTGGGTCATTGGGTTGAATATTCTAAAATAAGGCGCTGCATCGACACCGCTCCCAGCGGCCCACTGCCAATTACCAACATTCGAAGAGCACTCATAATCCAATAATTTTTCAGCAAAGTAGGCTTCACCCCAGCGCCAATCAATGAGTAAATGTTTGCATAAAAAACTCGCCACCAACATGCGCACGCGATTGTGCATATACCCTGTGGCATTGAGCTCTCTCATACCCGCGTCAACTAAAGGATAACCAGTTTGTCCATTTTTCCATGCCTCGAACTCTGCGAGATCATTTCGCCAATGAATTCGATCGTATTGTGGTTTGAATGACTTGGTGACGGTATGTGGAAAATGCCAGAGTATTTGCATAAAAAACTCGCGCCAAATCAATTCTTTGAGCAGGGTGATGTCTTCTATAGGAAGGAGCGCACGCACAATCTGCCGGACACTGACGGTACCAAAACGCAAATGGGGCGAAAGTTTTGAAGTCCCTTTTTTTAAACCAGGAAAATTTCTTTGCCCTTGATAATTTTCAGCCATCAAAGGGCTGTAGTCATAAGGCATTACTTTGTGCGCACTCGGCTTAAAGCCCATGACTTCCAGGGTTGGTATAGTACCAAGATCTCCGGACAGTAAGTTTGCTTTATGTTTTTCGACGGGATATTCAGTCAAAGGATTTGCCTGAAGCGCCGTCAACCACTTTTTACTGTAAGGGGTGTAGACCACATAGGGTTTGCCGTCATCTTTGACAATTTCATCCATTTCAAAAATGACTTGATCTTTAAACTGATGAAATCCAATATTGTGCTCTTCGCAAAGGCTTTTTATGGCTAGGTCACGTGACAGGGCATAAGGTTCATAATCCCGATTACAAATCAGATGTTTGACGTCAAATTCCTGTTGCAATTCTTTAATCGCTTCTTGAATAGTGCCATAATACACCTTTAAGTCACCACCCCAGGACTTCAATTCTTCTTTAATTTGGCTTATTTGCTCATGAATAAAGCTTACGCGACCATCGTCTGGGGCGCATGAATCGAGAATGTTTCGGTCAAAGACAAACAAAGGCACTACGGGATATGAGCCTCTTAGGGCTTTACTTAGACCATGATTGTCTGTGAGTCTAAGATCCCTTCTGAACCAAAAAAGATTAACCTCTGGGCGTTGACTCTTTGTACTATCGTTTGGTGACTGCTCCGTATTCATCTCTTAGTTTGGTGGTGTATGGCTTGATACTTTGGTTCGCCTCATTTGATTTTAAGGGCGTTTAACTCGGGGGAATCTAATCGTTCTTAATTCAGTTTTAAAGCCCCCATACCGCCATCAAGTCCTATGATTTGACCGGTCATCCATGAAGAAGCATCACTGAGTAAAAAGTAGGTGCACTGAGCGATGTCCTCAGGTGTGCCCACGCGTTTTAGTGGGTGACGCTCGTTCATTTTTTCAATTTTCTCCTCGCTGGATAAAAGTTTTCCAGCCAGAGGGGTATTGGTAAGCGAAGGAGCGATGGTATTTACGCGTATTTTCGGTGCATACTCTGCCGCGAGCGATCGTGTTAATCCTTCGAGCGCTCCTTTGGCTACGGCCACTGAAGCGTGAAAAGGCATTCCTTGTTGCACCGCAACGGTACTGTAGGATACGATACTGGCTTGAGGGCTGTTGAGTAATTTAGGCAAAACACCTTGAAGACTTCTGATCATGCCCATAGTGTTGATTTCAAAGTCTGCAGCAAATGCTTCTGGTTTGAGTGCGCGAAAAGGTCTTAAATTAATGCTGCCCGGAGCATAAACAAAACCGTCAATCTGATCGGGTAGCCCGTCAATACTAGCCTCAGAGTTGAGTACGTCGTACGGTATATGATGCACCCCAGCAACCTCAGGGCGATTGCGACAGGCCGTATAAACCGTATGGCCGTTATCGATACAAAGTTGGGCCACAGCAGCACTGATTCCTGTTGAGCCTCCAATTATTAGAATATTTTTCATGAGTAGCTACCGAACATTTCGGTGAGTTTTTGTGTTCTATAATTAAATATTTCTTCAAGTTTTGGCGTAACAATTAGGGGCGTAAACAAGGATCCTAAGGCGCCCATGGGGGCTTTGTAATGGATGAGGTCCTCCATGGCAACCCCTCCATCAATTGCCGAGAAAAAGTGTTTGTGGTGCCATAAGGTATAGGGGCCAAAGCGCTGCTCATCGACAAAATATTCATTGGGGACGACATGCGTGATTTCGGTCACCCATTTGGTTTTAATGCCTAAAAGCGGGGAAACACGATATTCAATAATTTGACCAGGATACATGCGTCTGTCCGCGCCTGCAATAATATCAAACCCCATATATTCTGGGGTTATGGTTTTTAAATTCTTTGGGTCTGAGAAAAAATCCCACGCTTGTTCAAGCGAGATAGGTAGGTTTTGAGTTCTGTGAAAAGTGTACAAAATGATATTTTTTGTAAAGATACAATTGTTTAACAAAATTGATCAAAGGTTAAACAGAATCATTTGTCGGTTTTATCGTTTTATTAACGAATCTTTTCTCTCAGTGAATTATATTCGTTAAAAATTTTACAACATGAAAAAATTAATATTCTCTTTATTATTAACTGTGGCTTGTTCTTTCGGGGCCTTAGCACAAATCCAAACCCCAGCAGCCTCTCCTGAGCAAACCTTAACACAGAGCGTGGGTTTGAGTTCTGTAACCGTACAATATTCGCGACCTGCAATGCGTGGACGCACGATTTTTGGCGACTTAGTGCCCATGGACAAACTTTGGCGTACAGGAGCTAATAAAAACACTTTGGTGACTTTTGAAAGCGATGCCACAGTGGGTGGTTCGCCATTAAAGGCAGGGACCTACGCACTTTACACTGTGCCGTCAAAAGATGAGTGGACCGTTTATTTTTATACCGATACAGAAAATTGGGGTTTACCTAAGCCATGGGATGAAAATAAAATTGCAGCCGTTTATAAAGTTAAGGCCCAATCGCTAGACTCATCAGTGGAAAGTTTTACAATCACTATTGATAAGGTCACAGATTCTGGAGCCCACTTAACGATTTCATGGGAAAATACTTCCGTAGCCATTCCATTTGGTTTCGATACTGAATCTGCTGTAATGCAAACTATTGAACGCACTATGAATGGACCTGCTGCAGGGGATTATTACCAAGCTGCGGTTTATTATTTAAACGCGGATAAAGACATTAACAAGGCAAAAACTTGGATCGATAAAGCTATAGCGATGAGTGAAAAGCCGGCCTATTGGTACTATCGTCAAAAAGCACTAATATACGCCAAATCAGGGGATAAGAAAGGCGCCATTGCTGCTGCAGAGCGTTCCATGGAATTGGCTCAAGCCGCGGGAAGTCAAGATTACGTCGCAATGAATAAAAAGTCATTAGCCGAATGGACTAAATAATCTTTTCTTGAGAGGCTAGATCAATCTAAAAGTATTTTTACGTTTTAAAGACGGAACAATTCAAAAAAAGGCATTCATCAGTGAATGCCTTTTTTTTTGTACTCGTTATAATATCTGTCGCAGTTCATTTCTGTAATGCGATGGACTCTTTCCTGTCTGACTCTTAAATGTTTTGTTGAAGTGCGAGAAATTGTTAAATCCAGATTCAAAACATACATCCGTTATGCTGAGTGCTCCTTCTGCCAGGAGTTTACACGCGTGGGTGACTCTGTATTCCGTAACAAATTGTATAAAGGTTTTGCCTGTTTTATTCTTAAAATAGCGACTAAAGGCCTGAGGGGTCATGCTGACCTTATCGGCCATTTCGGTTAGGCTTATAGGACGCGTAAAACTTTGGCTAACAAAATTGTAGATAACATCGAGTCTTGCAGCATCTTGTGGTTTGGTCTCTAAAATTATATGGTCCGCATTGAGTAGGGTATAATCTTTAGCCAGAGCTAGTTCGTTCAGAAGGGCTAAAAAGTTAATCAAGCGATCAAATGGATTCATTTCTAACAGGGCTTCTATTTTGGGCCCTAAGCGTGATTTTGTTTTTTCTGAATAAACAATGCCCTGCTTACTGCGGATTAAAAGTTGTTTAACGGCAGCAAATTCTGCAGCCTCAAAAAATTCTGGACCAAGAAAATCCTCCCGGGCTTGAATAACAATTTCACTTTTGTTGTTGGTTAAATGATTTGTGAATCCAAAATGCGGTAAGGAAGCACCGATAAAGATTAAGTCTCCATCGTTGTAGTACGATATGTGATTTCCTATGTGTCGTTTGCCACTTCCACCATTGATATAAACGATTTCCATTTCAGGATGATAATGCCAAGAAGAAGGATTCGCCGCATTAAAATCGCGCAGGTTTTCAATATATAAGGAACTCCCCGGGGCGGGAGCAATGGCTTCGAACTGTGGATTTT
>RFXU01000131.1 GCA_009921505.1 Flavobacteriaceae bacterium | reverse complement strand
GCACTAGCAATTTGGGCCCTTGTTGAAGCTAGTTACATTGGAATTTCTAGACCTTTGCAGATTGCATTGTCGTTCGACGAAGAGCTTGGCTGTACTGGTGCTCCACCAATGATTGAAGAAATACTCAAGGTTTTGCCAAAGGCTGACATAGTAATTGTGGGCGAACCCTCCATGATGAAGGTAGTGACCGGTCACAAAGGCGGGCAGGGGTTTTGGGTTGATGTTTGGGGTGTTGAGGTTCATTCCTCGATCGCGTACCGCGGTGTTTCCGCCATCATGGAAGCGGCTAAAATAATAAACTGGGCAAATGAGATTAATGAAGAAAATGCCACATTTAAGCCGACTAATGAAGCTAGTCTTTTTGATCCGCCGTACACGAGTTTACACGTAGGTTTAATTGAAGGCGGAACGGCGTCAAATATAACTGCGAGACATTGCCGCTTTGATATCGGCTGGCGAATGGTACCTTCCGATTGTTTAGAGACTTGGCGATCGCGGGTATTAAAAAAAATTCGCGAAGTCGAGGAAAGTATGAAAAAAACTCATCCAGATTCTAAGATTGATGTTGAAGAACGTTTTGCGGTACCAGGCTTGTGTCCTGAAAATATGGGAGCTGCTGAAGAGTTGTCGCGTGTTATAACGGGTGATAATGGCACCCATGTTGTGAGCTACGGCACTGAAGCTGGCCAGTTTCAAGAGAAAGGATATTCCGTAGTTGTTTGCGGACCGGGTGACATTGCTCAGGCACATCAAGCTAATGAGTTTATTTCTGTTTCTCAATTTAATGCTGGTCGCGAATACATGAAGCGCTTATTGCAGCACCTCAAATAATGCCTCACATAAGCCAAATTATCTCGACATTCAGCGAAAATCCTTGATAACTTTAATAATCAAAGATCGATAGAATTAATAAACGGAGAAGTCTTTAAGTGCTTAATCCAGCATAACCTTCTACGTACGTGTCCTCAATTGTGGGAGAAGAGATGCCTGTAAAGAACCGTATCGGCGAAATGAGCGAAACCATTACAGAATGGCGCCGTGACTTTCATGAACACCCGGAAGTAATGTACGATGTCCATCGCACAGCTGC
Source organism: Flavobacteriaceae bacterium (assembly GCA_009921505.1). Classification (GTDB taxonomy): domain Bacteria; phylum Bacteroidota; class Bacteroidia; order Flavobacteriales; family Flavobacteriaceae; genus BACL21. The sequence goes on along the minus strand of RFXU01000131.1, from coordinate 4,280 downwards.
CATTGTGGCCAAAAAACTGAAAGACTTTGGTTGTGATGAGATAGTAGAGGGCATTGGAAAAACTGGCGTGGTTGGCATAATTAAAGGGCAAAGCACTGCGTCAAGCCGCGTTATAGCATTGCGCGCTGATATGGATGCGTTGCCGATGACTGAAATCACAGGACTACCTTATGCGTCAAAGATAAAAGGCGCAATGCATGCGTGTGGTCATGACGGTCATACGGCAATGTTGTTAGGTGCTGCTCAATACTTGGCGGAAACTCGAAATTTTGACGGTACCGTAGTATTGCTTTTTCAGCCTGCTGAAGAAGGTGGTGCAGGTGGGCTTGAGATGGTCAAAGATGGGGTTATGGACCGTTGGCAAGTAGACGAAGTATATGGATTGCATAATTATCCGGGGCTCCCCGTGGGAGAATTTGCAATTCGATCAGGTGCCTTGATGGCTTCAGCAGATCAATTTGAGATTGAGATTACAGGTAAAGGTGGGCATGCGGCGGAGCCTCATCAAACTGTTGATACAACATTAGCAAGCGCGCAAATCGTAGTAGCATTACAATCGATTGTTTCTCGCAATGTACAAGCTATTCGACCTGCTGTGCTTTCAACCACGTCGTTTCATACCGAAAGTAACACTTTCAATGTAATACCTCAAACGGCATATATTAAGGGTACAGTACGCTGTTTCGACACACACACAAGGGATTTGATGGAGCATAGATTGAACGAGATAGTTGATTTAACAGCTCGAACTTATGGCGCGAAAGCAACCGTTAAATACGAAAGAGGTTATCCGCCCACGATTAACCACCCTGAACAAACTCAATTCGCAATTGAAGCTGCATTGGCGGTCGGAACGAGGGTTAACAGTGAAACGGACCCAGTGATGCCGGCTGAAGACTTCTCTTACATGTTGGAGGCGCGACCGGGAGCATACATATTTCTTGGAAATGGAGATACAGCCATGTGTCATCATCCCGAATATGATTTCTCTGATGAGGCTGCACCATTTGGAGCCAGCTATTTTGTTGAGCTGGTTGAAAAACGTCTTTCTAGTTAAGAGGAAAAAATATGCCAATAAAAAACCGTTTTGCTGAACTTCAGCCTGAAATCACTGAATGGCGCCATCATTTACATGAAAACCCTGAAATATTGTTCGAAACACATAAAACCTCTGCTTTTGTTGAAACAAAGCTTAAAGATTTTGGGTGTGATGAAATCGCAACCGGTATTGGGCGAACCGGTGTGGTAGGTGTAATCAAGGGGCGTGAAACATCAAGCGGCAAGGTAATTGGTCTTCGAGCAGATATGGACGCTTTACCAATATTGGAGCAAACAGGTTTATCTTACGCGTCAAAAACTCCTGGTTCGATGCATGCTTGTGGACATGATGGCCACACCGCGATGCTTCTTGGCGCAACCAAATATCTAAGTGAAACTCGTAATTTTAATGGCACAGTAATTGTGATTTTCCAGCCGGCGGAAGAGGGTGGCGGAGGTGGACGGGAGATGTGTAGTGACGGAATGATGGAGCGTTTTGGCATACAAGAGGTTTACGGGATGCATAATTGGCCAGGCCGACCTGTAGGTTCGTTTGCAATCCGTTCTGGGGCTTTCTTTGCAGCTACTGACATTTGGGATATGCAAATCGAAGGGAGAGGTGGTCATGCCGCTAAGCCGCAGGAAACTATTGATACGACTGTCGTGGGATCCACTCTCGTCATGGCTCTTCAAACCATTGCTTCTCGCAATGCCGATCCAATTGGGCAGATTGTGGTTTCTGTAACCTCTTTTGAGACCTCGTCTAAAACGTTTAACGTGATACCTCAATGTGTTGAGTTGAAGGGCACAGTCAGAACAATGAGCGCTGACATGCGTGATCTTGCCGAATGTCGAATAAAGGAAATCGCCTTCGGTATCGCAGAAACATATGGAGCGAAAATTGAAGTGAATTATCTACGGAATTATCCCGTAATGGTAAATCATGATGAACAAACATCTTTTGCAGCAGAAGTTGCTACAGCGGTCTCTGGGGGCTGCGATGAAGCGCCATTAGTTATGGGAGGTGAAGATTTTGCTTTTATGCTAGAAGAACGCCCAGGCGCTTATCACCACCCACGATACAATTTCAACGACGATGCAATTCCCGCTGGTTGTTCTTGGTGGTCTGAAATTGTGGAGAGGCGAATGCCTATTTCATAGAAAATTTTATTTTGTTGACTGAATTTATGTCCGATTATGCCAGAGTGCTTTGTCAGATTAAAATGACTTTGAGCGAAAGGGGCCTCGCTCTTGGCTATGCGTACTCATACAACGTAGCTCCTTTTTTATTTCAAAACGAGTCCTGAGATCATCGGACTTAGGGTAAAGGTATATATCGTTTTTCCACTTTTGCGCAGAAATGTAGAGAACAATCTGCACGAGCACGGGATAGAAATCAGCCATTAAACAGGGCTAATAAAAGAAGGTTCCGCATTCCAAAAAATTAAAAATGATTTGATTTTTAAGTTTGCTTTATTTCTTATATCCAATGGTCTAGATTTTAATCATGTGTCGAAAACAATGATACGCTACTCAAGATTTCCTAGGCTAAGTTTTTAGATGGTGATAATATTTGAATTTAATAACGTAAATATTCAGCATCATTTTAAAGAAAATATTTACGTTAAGATCAAAAATATGGAGCATATCGCTCATGCTGCAGCAAAAAGGTATTTTTTGGCTTATTACGGCCGCACAAAATCATGGATAACCAAATGACGCGTCGACTTTGGAATTATACGCCTCAACTTCCACTCAAAATTGCGCCTTATTGGTTGTGGCCTTACCGTCCGTTTTCTGCGCTCTTGCATCTTTTGAAAAGTTGGAGACCGCTCAGCACACGGTTTTTATTTCTTGTGATTGCAACAGTTATTTATACATTTTTCTCCCCTAATCTTGCAGATGCGAAATTACTTTCTCTGGATTGGATATTGCCTATTATACTGCGAAATATTTTGCTGCTTACTCTTATTGCGGGCGGTTTGCATACTATATTTTGGGCCAAACAACTCCAAGGTGATGAGTACAAATATTTTCTACGCCCGCTGGGCCGAAATGTAAGAGCCTTCTTTTTTAAAGATCAAGTATTGGACAACGTTCTTTGGTCAATGGTTGCAATCTTTTTCATGACGTTTTGGGAATGTTTGATGTGGTACGCTTATGCCAACGGATTTGCCCCAATGATTGTTTTTGCGGACGCGCCTATTTGGTTTCTTTTGTTGATAATAATTATCCCCATAGAAGCCGGTTTACATTTTTATGGTTTGCACCGTCTTTTACATGTCGGGAAAATTTATACTTGGGTACATGCTTGGCATCATAAAAATATTCAAACAACACCTTGGTCTGGACTCGCCATGCACCCAGTAGAAAGTTTCTTTCTGCGTGCAGATGTTCTGTGGTTTTTTCTGATCCCATCTTCGCCTTTGCATATACTTTTCCTCATCATGCATAGCACAATAGGTGCTCCAACTTCGCATTCTGGATTTGAGCGGTTGAAAATTGGCTCTCACAAAGGAATTGAAGTAGGTGATTTTTTTCATCAGCTGCACCATCGGTTTTTTGATTGTAACTATGGTACCGATGAAACACCGTGGGACGAATGGTTTGGTACTTTCCATGATGGCACCGATGCTGGAAACGAGCTCGTTAGAAATAGGCGTAAAAAAATTTGGTTAAATAGTTCAATCTAATCACCGATTCATAGAGATGCATTTTTTTGTTGCACTGACTTGCGCTTCTATTTCTTAAAAATATGGTGCGTGTAAACCTGCATTAATTGACTCAAGCAAACTGCTAAAAAAGAGCTAAGCGCTGTCTGCCTAATATGATAGTATGCTCAATTAGGCAGAATGGCACTGTCAGAATAAACGACCTTGCCCGACAGAGTGCTGGATATTAGCGTCTAAGCCATGTCCAATCCGATATCCTTTCGCTATTTCAAAACCAGTCCTGAGATCGTTCAACTCGCAGTTATGCTTTATGTAAGATTTCTGCTTTCATCAATGAATGTGGAGCTTGCTGGAGGGTAATTTTTGGGAAGTTCTTAGACGCAACTCGCACTTTTTTCCGATCGGCTAGCACTATTCTGTCTTTAACTTGTTAATGTTGAGATAGGTTGAATAGGGCCCAAAAAGGCTGGCAAAACAGGGCATGCGGTTCACACAGTGCTTCCAGCAAGCACCAATGTGTTCACCAACGCGACATGCGATTTACACAGGTGTGTATCCTGTTAAGAGCGG
>RFXU01000014.1 GCA_009921505.1 Flavobacteriaceae bacterium | reverse complement strand
TGGTATAATTGCCGTTAAGATGGCGACCACTGATATCCGGGCCGCAAAAAATAAAAAATTCGTAGGGCGCTGAGAGCTTATCCGGATTTTCTCTGTATTCTTTGGCGCCAGAAATCGTGCCGTAAGTATGAATTCTATTAGGATTAATCTCAGCGGGTAATAGATAGTTAGGGCCTATGGACTTTCGTTTCTTTGGGGTTGATCTCAGGTCACTATTACCCCCTTGTATGATAAAATTCGGGACTATTCTATGAAAAAAAGTCTCTGTAAAATAGTCCTGTTGTGTTAGATACAGAAAATTTGCACGGTGGAGCGGTGTTTCGTCAAATAATTCAATGTTTATTTCTCCAAAACGTGTTTTTATACGCACCTTATTTTGTGGATGTTGTTTGCCAAATTCAGTGAGCAGTTCCACCACATTATCTTGTGTAAGTACGGGAAGTTTCTCTGTGTTCTGAGCAATTTCGTCGGTTTTTAATTCAAAATTAACCTGCTCTTTTAAGCTATCGGATGGAGACTCATTATTGGAATTATGATTCTTGAACACCTCTTTGTTGTCATATTGTTTTAAACTATCTTGTGAGAGCTGACCTTTTTTATGGGTGGTTGAATTGGGACCGGTGCACGAGAGGACAGTCAAACATAAGTAAAAGGTCAAAAGACGCATGAATGATGGATTTTAAAGGGTTCGTTTCGGCATTAGCAAAAATAGAAAAAATCCCCCTGCCTGGACATTTTGGGCATAAGGGCCTTCTGCCTGAGGCCAATCACGAACGTTGGGCCGGAGTACTGTGTTTATTTTATCCTGATGAAAAAGGTAAGACCCATTTTGTATTGATACGCCGTCAGATTTCCGCTGGACCTCATTCCGGGCAAGTCGCTTTTCCGGGTGGCAGAAAAGAACCAGACGATTATAGTATGGCCGAGACCGCCTTAAGAGAATGTGAGGAAGAAATCGGGGTTAGTAGACACTCCATTAGGTTATTTAAATCCATGAGCGAACTCTACATTCCCCCCAGTGATTTTTGGGTTAAACCCTACATGGGGTTTGTAGATTATTCACCAAAATTTATTCCTCAAGAAGAAGAAGTTGCCGGTTTAATTTATGTATCTGCCACTGAATTATTTGATGACGATCTATTGGTTATGGAGCAATATCATACTCCCCAAGGCGGCGCAATGAATGTTCCAGTATTTGATTTTCAGGGAAATAGAGTTTGGGGTGCTACGGCATTGATGCTTTTTGAAATGCGTCAAACCCTAGGCGAAATCATCTCATAGCAATTTTATATATTTGTTGGCTTTCAACAACTAACCTCTAGATATGGGCTTATTTAAAAGAAATCCTTTTGGGCATATATTGTTTTTAAAGAAATGGCTCATTAGAATTTTAGGATCTGCCACCCATAGACGCTTTAAGGGATTCAATCAGCTACAAATAGAGGGGAGTGAAATCATCAAGAACCTTCCAGAGACCAATGTCCTTTTTGTCTCAAATCATCAGACGTATTTTGCTGATGTTGTAGCCATGTTTCACGTCTTTAATGCCAGTCTTAGCGGTCGAGTCGACAATATAAAAAATGTGGGTTATCTCTGGAATCCAAAATTGAATCTCTATTTTGTAGCTGCTCGAGAAACGATGCAGGCTGGTTTACTTCCAAAGATTTTAGCCTACGCAGGTTCTGTAAGTATTGATCGTACGTGGCGTGCTCAAGGTCAAGAGGTCAATCGCCAGGTCAAAATGAGCGATTTACACAATATAAATCGTGCACTCGCTGATGGTTGGGTGATTACTTTTCCACAAGGCACAACCACTCCTTGGAAGCCGATCCGTCGGGGTACAGCCCATATTATTAAACAAAACAAACCTATTGTCGTTCCAATCGTTATCGATGGCTTTAGAAGATCTTTTGATAAAAAGGGAATCCGAATTAAAAAACGGGGAATACTTCAGTCTATGGAGATTAAGGCGCCCCTAGAAATCGATTATGAAAATGATACGGTCGACCAAATCGTTGAGAAGCTCGAGTATGCCATAGAACAACACCCCTCGTTTTTAAAAGTAATTTCTAAAGAGGACTTGAAAAAAGAAGAGGAGCTCAACGAATTACGCCGCTATTCTGCCCGAAAGGGATCTGTGGATAAGTTGGGTAAAGCCCTAAATGAGGAACAATAAATGTTCTAAAATTTCCCGTAAGGCGCGATTGATGCCTTGTATTAGATACTCCTGATGATTATCAAGACTTAATAAAACGCAGCACTTGCGTACCAGTTGAAGTATAGATTTTGATTAGATATAATCCAGGAGATAAATCTCCGATCTCTAAACTATTTTCTGAACGTTGTACTTTTTGTCTTTGTCCCAGAACATTACGCACTTCCACTTCTTGAAGAATGACTTGGCCGGAAAGGGCTAAATTAATACGATTTGATGCGGGGTTTGGCCAGAGTTTTACCTTATCCAAGATGTTTTGATCCTCTACACCTAAAGTGGTAAAATCATCATAAAGACCTTGTAATAAATCAATGGGTTCTATACCTGGACTTTGGGCAGGGACCACGAGACGTAAATACGGTTCTCCTGGAGTGTCATCGGCATGATATACGACCATATAAGCGGCTCTTGACGAGGTACCACTGCTCAAACAGCGATTATCCGCACCGGGGAAATTAGCGCCTTGAAGGGCAGCCATTAGTCGATCGGCCAGTGTTCCTGTGGTGTTTAGAAAATTAAATTCCATTTGATCAATGACACTTTGATCGAGCAGAATATTTCCTTGGATGCTGTAAGTTAGACCCTGACGGTCTTCTTTGTAATCATCGGTGAGACTTCCCGTAAATCCAGCACTTCTTGGATTACCAGCCAAATCAAAATCAACAATACCATATTGGCGATATTCGGGATTAAAATTTTGAGAGCCGCAGGCATCATTGAGCATAAGCCAATCAATAATCTCTTGAGGACTGTCTCCAGTGGCCATGCGATCCATTGCATTTTCCAAATTTACATTTGGAATACAGACATAAGCTTGTGAGTTTACCCCACCTTTCCCTGGTATGATGTCTGTAATCCATTGATCCCAGTTACTGTTATTAAGATTAATGCACGACGCTCCGGCAGAACCAATGTCGCCAGTCTCTGGGTCCAAAGCAATAATTGAAAATGTGTCCTGCGCCTGAACACCAAGACTTAAGACGCAAAAAATACTGAATAATAATCTTTTCATAAACTTTTTTTTAAAGTCCAGCTCCGGTGGCAAGACCAATTCCTGCTGCGAAAACTCCAATAAAGATAAGGACATAAAGCGATAATAAAACAATGGCCATGATACCAATAAATTTGTAATGCGCGGCCAAGTAGATCAAACCTTGGTCTGTTTCATACTGACTTTTATGTGTGAGCCCTTGTCTTGCATGCGTTGCGAATTTAAAAAGGTAATACATGGGCATAAAATAAATTGCGGCAAAGACCAAATAAACCACCGATATTCCCGCTACTTCAGACCCCATTATGCTATTTCCCACCAAGGCTATAGATAAGGCACCGATTAACATAAATGCCACGCCAATGAACCCTAAAATACTCAAGAATTTTGCCCAATAAATTATGCGATCAAGGGAGCCCAAAGTGTCTTTGGTCATGATTAGAGATTCGTTATTGAGGCTTTCTGTGGGGTTAGTTTGGTTAAGATCAGTCATTTGAGTTTGTTATAAAGTGAACTATCTCGTATTGTGTATTTTTTTAATTCTTCCAAGATCACGCTGACTATCTCGGTCTTTTAATGTTTCTCTTTTGTCATAAAGCTTTTTACCGCGACTCAGGGCAATTTCCATTTTAGCAAGTCCGGAATCATTGATATATAAATGTAAGGGCACAATCGTAAGCCCCGTGTTTTTTACTGCCTTTTCAAGTTTGTTGAGTTCGCGGCGTTGTAACAATAATTTACGCGCCGATTTTGCTTGATGATTGAAATGTGAGGCGTGACTGTATTCTTGAATGGTCATATTGATTACAAAAAGCTCGCCGTTGCTAAATTCGCAAAAGCTTTCAGCAATAGAGGCTTGTCCCGAACGCAGGGACTTTATTTCTGTACCTTTTAAGACAATACCCGCTGTAAAGCGATCAATCACCTCATAATTGAAGCGCGCTTTTCTATTTTTTATGCTGATATTTTTTGATAAGGCCATGATCAGACAAAAGTAAGAAGATTGCTTCTTACCTGCTATTGAACATTCATTATTCTATATGAAATAAGCTCAAAGTAGCAGGATTCGATTGGTAATCCACCTTATATAAGCGACTATTTAAAGAGTCAGGGATATCGTTGAGTGTATCAGTGCGCATCAAGGTATTGGTTAACTGAGGAATAGTATTGCTATGACCTACAATCAGCCAATGTCCATAGCTAGAACGCTTATAAAAGTCATCATTAATTAAATCCAAAGGTTTGTAGATAATAGGATTTAAAGCCTTCTCAGCTGCAGTAGGAATAATGGTTTGAAGGGTTCTCTTATAGGCGGTGCTGTAAATGCCAGAGAGCGGAATACTGTCAAAAAACTGCTGCCATCTTTGGGCTCTTTCTAGTCCTACAGGGTTGAGTTCCGGATCTTTTTCTTTTGGATTGGCGCGGTCTTTTTCTGCGTGTCTTATGAGATAATAGACTCCAGAGAGCTCGTTTTCAGCATCTAAAATTGAACTGCTTGATGGGTCACTTTCAATTTTCTTTTGATTTTGACAACCAAAAAGAAGCGCACTTAGTAGCAATAACGAAAGTATATGTCGCCTTGATCTCATTTATAATAAAACTGTTTTAACGATGCGGCACGCTGCTCAAAATTTACTTCATCTACCGAATGAAGTGCTTGTTCAAAGAGCGTCATTAATTCTTCGCTGTGGGTCGTTCGTTTTTGCTGCACTAAATCAATATGGACGTATCTTCCCCACATGACGGCCTTTAGCTCGCTTTTGTTGTGATTAAACATACGAAGCTCCACATGGGTTTCCGAGTCATTATACCCTATGAGCTGGCTCTGCATGACGACTTCTTCCATCAAACGGGCGGGACGGATATAGGCAATTTGGTTTGAGGAAACCACCCAACTCTTCCCGCCAAGACTTTTTACATCGTAAATGTTAATGCCGTAATGTTTTACGAGTTGATCTTCCCGTGCATTAACTAAGTAGTTCAAATAAGCTGCGTTATTGAGATGGTTAAATGGATCACAGTCTTGAAAGCGCACAAGGGCACGACTTTCTAGAATTTTATCTGGTGTATTCAAAAGGCAATTTTTTCAAAGCTAATCATTTAAAATTCCTTCTTTTAAGAAATAACGAGATCTTTTTCGTTGCGAAAAACCAGTTCATGGTCAAAACAATCGATTAAAATTATACTCTCAGTCTTTAATTCACCCGAAAGTATTGCCTTAGACAAAGCATTGAGCACCTCGCGTTGAATCACTCGTTTTACGGGGCGCGCCCCGAACTGCGGATCAAACCCACGTTGCGCCAACCAGGCTTTTGCCTCTGGAGTTGCATCTAAAGTGATCCCTTGAGCACTGAGTAATTTTTGAACAGACTTCAGCTGAAGTTCCACGATACGGGCTAAATCACTTTGAGTCAGGGGTTCAAACATGATGATATCGTCAATACGGTTTAAAAACTCTGGACGTACCGTTTGTTTGAGGAGTCCCATAATTTCTATTTTGGCTTTTTCAAGGGCCGAAGAATTCTGTCCAAGTGCCTCAACTTGTTGCTCAATAACATGACTGCCCAAATTTGACGTCATGATAATGATGCTATTTTTAAAGTCAGCCAGTCGTCCTTTATTATCCGTAAGACGCCCCTCGTCAAGAACTTGCAAAAGGACATTAAAGGTATCTGGGTGTGCTTTTTCAATTTCATCGAGCAAGACGACAGAGTAGGGTTTACGTCTTACGGCTTCTGTAAGTTGTCCCCCTTCGTCGTAACCCACATATCCCGGAGGCGCTCCCACGAGTCGACTCACACTATGGCGCTCTTGGTATTCACTCATATCAATGCGGGTGATTGCGTTTTCGTCATCAAATAAATACTCAGCCAAGGCTTTAGCTAACTCTGTTTTTCCCACCCCTGTGGTCCCTAAAAACAGAAATGATCCAATGGGTTTTTTCGCATCTTGTAAGCCTGCGCGACTGCGCCGGATGGCATCACTTACGGCCTGGATCGCTTCGTGTTGACCCACTACGCGTTTGTGTAATTCGCCTTCCAGTTGAAGAAGTTTCTCACGTTCGCTCTGGATCATTTTAGTAACCGGAATACCGGTCCATTTGGCCACCACTTCGGCAATGTCTTCCTGGGTGACCTCTTCCTTAATTAAAGAAGTGTCTCCCTGATATTCACTGAGTTTAAATTCGGCATTTTCAAGGGTTTCATGCAGAGATTTTATGGTTCCATAACGCAATTCTGCAACGGTGCCAAAATCACCTTCGCGCTCGGCGCGCTCTGCTTTAGACTTTGCCTCCTCGATTTCTTTTTTGATGCTCTGAATTTGTTCAACAATATCTTTTTCGCTTCGCCAACGCGCGTGTAGCGCATTGCGTTCTTCTTTTAGGTTGGCAAGTTCTGTATGAAGTGTTTTGAGTTTTGGCGCATCATTTTCTCGTTTGATCGCTTCGTGCTCAATTTCTAATTGCATGATTTTTCGATCCATCACATCTAATTCTTCTGGCTTGGAATTAATTTCCATGCGCAGTTTCGATGCGGCCTCATCCATTAAATCAATGGCCTTATCGGGTAAGAATCGATTGGTAATATAGCGCTGAGATAGACTTACTGCTGCAATGATCGCCTCGTCCTTAATACGGACTTTGTGATGCGTTTCGTATTTCTCTTTTATTCCGCGTAAAATTGAAATAGCACTTTCTGTATCTGGTTCCTGAACATTTACTTTTTGAAATCGTCGCTCTAAGGCCTTGTCTTGTTCAAAATACTTTTGGTATTCATCTAAAGTAGTGGCCCCGATGGCTCTTAATTCTCCGCGCGCCAAAGCAGGTTTTAGAATATTGGCTGCATCCATAGCGCCTTGTCCACCGCCAGCACCCACTAATGTGTGGATCTCGTCAATAAAGAGCACAATATTTCCATCACTACTGGTGACCTCTTTGATTACGGCTTTTAGCCGCTCTTCAAATTCTCCTTTATACTTGGCTCCTGCAATTAAGGCGCCCATGTCTAGGGCATAAAGCGTTTTATCTTTAAGATTCTCGGGCACATCACCAGAGATTATTCTGTGGGCGATGCCCTCGGCAATGGCGGTTTTACCTGTTCCTGGCTCGCCAACCATAATGGGATTATTTTTTGTCCTGCGAGAAAGGATTTGTAGAATGCGACGTATTTCTTCATCGCGTCCTATAACGGGATCAAGAGTGCCGTTTTGGGCGAGCTCGTTTAGATTTTTCGCGTACTTATTGAGCGCATTAAAATGCTCCTCTGCACTTTGCGATGAAACCGATTTACCATTATTTAATGTATCCATAGCCGCTTTAAAGTCTTTCAGCGTAACTCCCTGATCTTTTAGCGCTTGTCCGATCGTTCCTTTAATTTCCAATAGCGCCCAAAGTAAGTGGGCCACACTGGCAAACTCGTCCTTATTGTTTTTTGCCAGGATTAACGCCTGATTTAAAACTTGGGCGGTGGTTCTGGAGGCGGCAATGTCTGCTGAACTAACTTTTGGATAGGTATTAAGTTGTTTTTGAGCGATATCGTTAATGAGCCCAACATTAACATTGAGTTTTTTAAGTAAATATGGAGTAACATCAGGGTCATGCTTCAGCATGGATACAAAAAGGTGCTCTGGCTCGATTTGCTGATGGCCCAATTCTTGGGTCAGCTGTTGCGCTTGCTGGATAACCTCTTGCGATTTGATGGTGAATTGATTAAAGTTCATAAGGCAATATTTTATTGGGTTCGTTATTTGCTGGACAAAGTCTAGGCCAAATCTATTTTTTGACATTTTGACACTCTTTTTCAGGAGGTTAGGTGTCATTTTGTCTTTCGAGTACTAAGAGTGAGCGAGTGACTTTTAAATCCATTTAACAAGCAGAGAGGGTCATCTTCTTGGTTGTTTGTCGCTTTATCGAAAACACAAGGCCATAGGGACTCTAATTTAATTGAATGATTAAATTTGCACCTCAAATAAAATTCCATGGGTATTTTTGATCGTTTTAAATCGAATCGTGAAGCAGTGAAACAAGAGGAGGGCGAGCAAGCTTTCGCCAAAGTTTCATTGCCGTGGAATCCATTGTTGCGTGCCGATCAAATCCCCGGTTTAATGAATCAAAGTCATGATAAACCAATTCTGATTTTTAAGCATTCAACGCGTTGCATTATCAGTGCAATGGTCCTTAGAGAGTTAGAAGCTAATGCAGAAAAGTTAACCGAACTCGGCCATTGGTATTATTTAGATTTAATCGCAAATCGCGATTGCTCCAATAAAATAGCTCAAGAATTAAAGGTCGTTCATCAGAGCCCTCAGCTGATCATTGTAAGAAATGGAGCAGTGCTTTGGGACGCATCCCATCAAGCCATTACTCCAGAGACTATTCTAGACGCTTTAACCAGCGCGTAAAGGCTGATTTTATTTGATGGCCAAGATCACTAGTCATTTGGGCATCGTTAGGAAAGGGAAGAGGCCTGTTATTGATCATCTCAAGGTCTTCGGGTAAGAGCGCCTCTCGTTCGCCTTCAAATCGGGCATAGTAATTATCAAATACCAAGAGTTCATTTAAGGGAAAAGGCCCAGCTTTTGTTCCCAATCGATGATTTTGAGTCCAAATTTTAGCCTGCATCACGGCTTCTTTATGCTGGTGACTGCGCATGAGGGTGGCGCGTACAATTTTGATGATAGGCACTTTTATGGGTTGCCCGAGCGAGTCGAGTACGTTATTACCATAGCGATCCGTAGCATATTCCCATCCATCTTCAATAGATTTTTCTCGAGTAATCGTCTCGTGGACGAGCTCATCAGGCCCAAAGGAAAGGGCATTAATATTGAGCTGTACGCTTTGATCAATACGGCCATTCCAAGGTCCAAAATGATAAGCTTTCCAAAATTCGTCTAAATTCTCAGGGCGATACCATTGGAGTTCTTTAAGCAGCGGAGCAGGCAAGACGGCTCCTGCTTCGTACTTTATTTTGACCCCAAAGTGTTGGGTTCCTTTGTCATGGGCTAGCGCCAAAGCTTTTTCCAAGCCATTGAATTCTGGTGTGAGCTTTTTAATTTGTAAGAGTAATTTATGGGCCTCGCGCGCTTTCTCTTGGGTGTTTATACTCAATAATCCTTGGGCTTGATTAAATAAATACCGAGCATAGGTGTTTTTTGATTTGCGCAAAACGACAGTATAGTCAATAAATTCTGCATTTATAGGCATGACCTCGGTAAGGGGCCGGACGATATCTTGTCTTTGGTCAAGTCCCACATAGATCCAATAGATATTGCTCGAATTAACTCCATTTGGCTCCGCTTGAAGGCTCTTTAGTTGACGCATATCTTCCTTAACGGCGAGTTTATAAGCCTTTTCCAAAAGGGGAATGAGTTGTTTTTTGTCCTTGTGATTGGGATTGTTTTTTAATTTTTCTGAGATCGAATTGACTACCGTGTCATAATTTCCCTGAGCCAATTGTTTTTCATTGCGTTTGATACTGCTGCAAGAGCTAATGATTAGCAGCAAGCTGCCCAGAAATGCAATGATCAGAGGACGCACGTTAGTATCCATTAAGGAGAAGCGTGAAATGTGATTCGTGTATAGCGTTAAATCGGTCATGCTTTTTAATGAATTAAAATTCGAGTTGTCGCGCTGGTAAAATTTTACCCGTACATTCGCCAAAGCCGATGCGGATTTGATCGTTTTGACTGTACGCGCGCATGATAACGGTATCCCCATCTTGTATGAAGGTTCGCGTGCTACCATCGTTGAGCGGAATTGGTTTTTGGCCGCGCCAACTCAGTTCGAGCATGGATCCATAGCTGTCTGGAGTGGGACCAGAAATCGTGCCACTACCCATCATATCTCCACTGCGCAAATTACAACCATTAACAGTGTGATGCGCTAATTGTTGCGCCATAGACCAATACATATATTTAAAATTGGAACGACACACGAGCGACTCATTGCCGTTTTCCGGCATAATATTCGCTTCAAGGCTGATGTCATAATTTTGCGCCCCGGTTTGTTGTAAATAGGGAAGTGGGACGGGATTTTGCTGTGGTCCAGCCACGCGGAAAGGCTCTAAAGCATCCAAGGTGACAATCCAAGGCGAAATAGTCGAGGCAAAATTCTTTCCTAAAAATGGTCCAAGAGGAATGTATTCCCAGGCTTGAATGTCTCGTGCACTCCAATCATTAAATAATACTAAACCAAATATATATTCAGAGGCTTCATTTATAGAAATGGTTTTACCCAGGTCATTCGCGGCAGTGGTGATAAAAGCCATTTCAAGTTCAAAGTCCAAAAGTTTAGAGGGGCCAAATCCAGGACTTCCTCCATCTTTAGGCGCTGACTGTCCGTTGGGTCTGTAAATCGGGGTTCCACTTGGGACAATACTGGAACTTCTGCCGTGATAGCCGATTGGAATATGCAGCCAGTTGGGCAATAAGGCGTTTTCTGGATCTCTAAATAGACTGCCTACATTAGTAGCGTGTTCCTTACTGGCGTAAAAATCTGTATAATCACCCACGTCAACGGGCAATTGCATTTCAATTTCATCCAAACCAAAAAGAATTTTCTCTTTGTGCTCGGGGTTGTCTCTTAATTTTGGGTTGTCTTGATTAAAAATATCTGAAATACGATTGCGCACTAAACGCCAGGTTTTTCGACCATCAGCAATAAAGTCATTCAGACTGTCTTGAAGAAAAATGTCGTCAGTGAGTTCTATACCTTCAAAATAACCGAGTTGATGCAGCGCCCCTAAATCAATAGCCGTATCCCCGATACGTGTACCGATGGTAATGATGTCATCTCTGGTCAGAAATACACCAAAAGGAATGTTTTGAATGGGAAAGTCACTATGTTCTGGAACATTTAGCCAGGTTTTAATACTGGGGTTATTGGCGCTTAAGGGCATGAATCGGGATTTTAATTGTTGGTAAAATGTTAATCAAATATATAATTTATTGACTACTAACAAAGGGCATTTAGTATTTTTGGTGCAAATCAAATCATCAAACAAATGAGTTACCAAGACGCTGAAATTTTTGATCTAATTGAACAGGAACACGACCGTCAAAAACACGGTTTAGAACTGATTGCCTCAGAGAACTTTGTTAGTGATCAAGTTATGGCTGCTACTGGAAGTGTTTTAACCAATAAGTATGCTGAGGGCTACCCGGGTAAGCGCTATTACGGTGGGTGTCGTGTTGTGGATCAAGTAGAGCAATTGGCGATCGATCGGGCTAAAGTTTTGTTTGGTGCTGAATATGCAAACGTACAACCGCACAGTGGCTCTCAAGCGAATACGGCGGTTTTTCATGCTTGCATGAAGCCTGGAGATACCTTTTTAGGATTTGATTTAGCCCATGGGGGACATTTAACCCATGGAAGCCCAGTTAATTTTTCTGGCCGCTTGTATCGACCAGTATTTTATGGCGTTGATAAAGAGACAGGCCTTTTGAATTATCAAACGATTCGCAGTTTGGCCCAAGAGCATAAACCTAAAATGATTATAGCCGGGGCCTCAGCTTACTCGCGAGAAATCGACTATGCTGAATTTCGCTCTATTGCTGATGAAGTAGGGGCTATTTTATTAGCAGATATTGCTCATCCTGCAGGACTTATTGCAAAAGGAATTATCTCGGACCCCATCCCTCATTGTCACGTGGTAACCACGACAACTCATAAAACATTGCGTGGTCCAAGAGGGGGCATGATTTTAATGGGAAAAGACTTTGACAACCCATTTGGCATCACTTTGAAAAATGGTTCTCTGCGTAAAATGTCCTCCCTTTTAGATGCCGGAATTTTTCCCGGAAATCAAGGCGGTCCATTAGAGCATGTCATTGCGGCAAAAGCAGTCGCTTTTGGGGAGGCCCTTGAAGATTCTTTCTTGCATTATATGGTTCAAGTAAAGAAAAATGCTAAGGTTATGGCCGAAGCCTTTATTCAAAGAGGCTATAACATTATTTCAGGGGGTACCGATAATCACATGATGCTCATTGATTTACGCAACAAAGGAATAACTGGAAAGCAAGCTGAAGAGGCGCTCGGCCAAGCAGAAATTACGCTAAACAAAAATATGGTCCCCTTTGATGATCAGTCCCCATTTGTAACCAGTGGAATTCGAATTGGTACTGCAGCAGTGACTACTCGCGGGCTGGTTGAATCGGATATGGAGCAAATCGTGGCATTGATTGATCGAGTAATTCAAGCGCCAGAGGATCAAGCGAATATCGAGGCGGTGGCGTCTGACGTGTATGACTTAATGGCTCATCGTCCGTTATTTGTGGCTTAAGCAATGATCGAGACCCTGCGTTGCTATATTCGTCCGGTAACTCCAGGAGATGCATCGTTTATTTTAGAATTACTTACCAGTGCGCTGTGGAAGCGTTTTATCGGAGACCGCGGTATTTCTACGGAAGCTGAGGCTAAAGCCATTATTGAGAAGACGTACCTACCTGCATTAGAGCGTGCAGGTTTTGGGCCTCATGTCGTGATTTTAAAAGAGACTCATACGTGTATTGGGACTGTGGGGATCTATCAACGCGACAATCTTGAACAACCAGACTTGGGTTTTGCTTTTCTGCCTAATTATCTCCACCAAGGCTTTGGTTATGAAAGTGCCACGGCTCATTTAGCAAAGGTTCAAAGTCTTTTACATTTACCTAAGATTTATGCCATTACGAATGACGATAATCTTGCCGCTCAGGGGTTGTTGTTAAAAATGAATTTCACAAGGACCGCCGCTTATCAGCCGCTTGATTCAGAAGGTAAGGCCGATCTAGATGCCGTCCCTATGGGGTTATATACCCTTAATTTTCAGGAAAACTAATGGCCTGATAGGCCCCCAGGTCAGGATTGCTCACTGGCCGCGCAGTGCCATTTAAATCTACAGGAACTAAGGTGGATCCTGCACTGGACCCGCGGCCTACGGCCGCTGATTCCTCTAATGAAATATCAAAGTCATTGAGGTTAATATTTTCAAAAACAGGATCTTGATTTAATACCAAGCCCCGATAAAGGTTGGTATCCCGGAAATCATATAAGGGCTCGTCGGCATAAGTATTCAAGGGATCTTGAAACTTGATCAAACAGTGATCAAAAAGGACATTATACGCGCCCAAATCTTCTTTATAGAGTCCGATTTCACGTTGTTCAGTACCATAAATGATACAGTTAACAAACTCGGCCTGCTCCAAATCGGCCACTAGAATTTCTTGATCGTTAATGGCTAAAGCATTGGTCACTTGGACCGATGGAAAGCTTCTAAAGCTGTTCGACCAATAATTTGAAAACGTACTGTGGATAAACTTGTAGCGCCCTCCTAAAGTCAGGGCTAATGCGGCCTGACCGGAGTTACTTATCACTACATTTTCTCCGTAGACATCGCCCGTTTGCGCCAAAAGACCAGAGGTGGCAGTATTGTATATTTGGACATTTTTTAAGGTTAAGGTCCGGTCTCCGTCATTGCTGTCCATTAAAATTCCGACTAAATTGTTCTTTACGGTGACATGAGAAAATTCGTGATTAGTGCTGCCTGCCGTGAGCCAAATCGTACCCCACTGTCCTGGTATATCTGAAAACCCTGGCTCTAAACGATCGCTTTCGAATATGATTTGACCTTCTAGGGCCTCGGGATCGTTACTGGGAAGGCCGATGGCTTTCAAAGACGCCCCATTGGCAGCAATGATGCCGCTATTTTCATGAAAATGAATGCGCGCTCCTGGCTCAATATTAAGGGTCTTTCCTGGAGGAACGGCAGCGTATCCATAAATAACCCATGGTTTGTCCGCGGTCCAATTGAGTTCATTGTCTTCTAAAAAGAATCCATCGATAAATACATCTTCGCCAAGATCCAAAGTCTCATAAATACCATCCCCCAAGGGTGCAGGAAATAAAAAATGGGCTTGTTGTACTAAAGTCACCAGGGTCACATTTTGAGCATTACTTCCTGAGTCAAAAACCAATTTATCTTCATAAACCATTTGTGTGTTCTCTCCGAGATTACCCACGGTAGTTTCAATGAATACAAAAATGCTATCCTTGGCTAAAATTTGAACATCTTCAAAGCTTTGGCCTGGCTGCCCATCAACATTTAATCGGTAGTTTGAGGCGGTTCCTTGTGCTAAGGCGACTTGTGGGATCGTCACATTTTTATCACTGTCATTGTAAACTTTTAGGGTATAAGTACTGGAACCTATATTTTCGAAAATAGTATCCAAAAAGATGGTGTCGTTTGAAAAACGCAAAGACCCTGTACTGGGTATTGAATCAAATTCAGTTTGACATGAACTCCAAAAAATAACCAGAGTTAGGGCAAAAAGGGGGGAAATAGATTTAAAATATTGCTTGATCATTGCTTGAGTTGCACTTTTATCTTAAAAATTTGATCCCAATTTTTTCCGGTAATGAACAACGCTCCAGGGGTGCCATTATAGGCGATTCCGTTGAGCACGTCGAGTGCCTTATGTTGGGTCACTTCTTTTTGTAATCCTTTAAGATTGATAACGCCCTCTACAGCTCCAGATTGTGGATCAACGATGGCTATGGCATCTTTTTGATAAATATTGGCGTAAATTTTTCCATCAACCCATTCGAGTTCATTGATTTGATCGATTTTTAGTTTATCCGTGTAAACTTCGATGTAGCCCAGTTCCTTGTAGGTTTTAGGGTCTAGTTTCCAAATCTTTTGTGTCCCATCGCTTTTGTAAAGTAGTGTCCCGTCATTACACAATCCCCAACCTTGAAGACTTTTGTCATATTGAAATTGATCGATAAGCTCCAGAGTTTCTTTATTGTAGACAAGGCCCGTATTTTCACGCCAGGTCAATTGAATAATCTTATCGTCAAAAACCGTAATTCCCTCGGCAAAAAAAGAATGGTCTAAGGGCTCATTGCGCAGGACTTTTCCCTGGGTTAAATCTAATTTTCTCAGGCTAGATTGACCGTACTGTCCCGTGCTTTCAAATAAATCATCTCCGTCAAATTCAAGGCCTTGCGTGTAAGCATTGATATCGTGTGGAAAGCGTTCCAGTATGGTGTACGTATAAACTTCTGGTTTTTTAGGAGCTACTATGGTGAATTCTTTACTTATTTTTTTAGGTCCTTCTGAAGTATAAACCAAAGCCTGAATTTTGTGCGTGCCCATAGGCCAATTACGCAGTGAAAGAGTCCCGAGTTCGATAGGTACTGTCCCCATACTTGCATTTTGAGCGGACCACTGAATTGAATCGGCCTTGAGGGATAATTTTGTCAAAACGGACAAATCTAAAGTATCCAAAGGGGTATAGGTTTTTTGATCTGCTCTGATCAAAATTTCAAAAAACGCACTATCTCCTTTGGGCGAGGTGCCACATTGAACCAGAAATATCGCTAAGATTAAAAGGCTAAGTATTTGACGCAAAGGTGTCATCAGGCTTAAAAATTTTAGTGCCAAGATAACCATAATAATTGATGTTGAAAATGTTTGTAAGGCCCTAAAAAGCAATGTATCTTTGCGGCGGCAAGTCCTACACAACCAGCTCCTGTCGAATCCCCCAGGGTGGGAACGCAGCAAGGGTAGATGGTCGCAGCGGTGTGATGTATGGTACTTGCCATTTTTTTTTGGATTCCACTCAACATTACGTCATCTTTGTGCTAAACTTCTATTTATGGCTCAAGTTGTTTTAGTAACCGGCGCTTCTTCAGGGATTGGGCGCGCCATTGCGCTGACACTTCATCAAAATAACTTTAAAGTTTACGGAACAAGCCGAAATCCGCAGCATTACTCAGATTTACCTTTTACAATGTTGGCTTTGGACTTGCACAATCCTCAAGGGTTTAAGCAAACCCTTGATGAGATTGTCAAAATTGATGGTCGCATTGATGTGCTGATAAATAACGCAGGAGCGGGAATTACAGGGCCGCTCGAAGAAACCCCGATAAAGGAGAGTAAAAAGGCTTTTGAGACTAATTTTTTTGGTCCCATGGAGCTCATTAATCAGGTATTGCCAATTATGCGTGATCAAAATTCAGGCTGTATTATCAATATTTCTTCGATAGCTGGTTATATGGGCCTCCCATTTCGTGGTATTTACTCGGCGACAAAATCGGCTCTTGAAATTATCACAGAGGCCTATCGCATCGAATTAGCGCCATTTAACGTACGGATCTGTTCTATTGCACCAGGTGATTTCGCCACCAACATTGCCGCAGGACGCTATCATGCCCCCGTGCTCGATGGGTCGCCTTATGCCAAAACGTATGGACAGACTTTAGCCTTAATCGATGAGCATGTTACTCTTGCTCCAAGCCCTGAGCCCATGGCGCAAAAAGTACTTGAGGTCATTAAGCAGTCCAATCCTCGTCCTCATTATGCGGTCGGAACTTGGTTACAGAAATTTTCCCTAGTCCTAAAACGATTACTTCCGCAAAAAGCATACGAACGTATGCTGCGTAATCACTACAAGCTTTGAGTGCACAATGTGAACAACTCGTGGAGAAACTTTTCAGAAATTTGGGCGAGTAATTCAAAACTTAAATTATTTTTATTTCAATAATAGAGCCAATAAATAATTCCTTCGCTTAACCCACTAATTACAAACTTTATGAAATTTTTTATCGATACCGCCAACCTAGAACAAATTAAAGAAGCGCAAAATTTGGGCGTTTTAGATGGCGTCACCACGAATCCGTCCCTGATGGCCAAGGAAGGCATAACAGGGCGTGAAGCGATTTTAAAACATTATGTAGCGATCTGCGAAATTGTTACGGGAGATGTTTCTGCGGAGGTCATTGCCACGGACTTTGAGGGTATGGTAAAGGAAGGTGAAGAGCTCGCGGCACTGCATCCGCAAATCGTAGTCAAAGTTCCTATGATTAAAGAAGGGGTGAAGGCGATAAAATATTTCTCTGACAAAGGAATCCGAACCAATTGTACCCTAGTTTTCTCTGCAGGTCAGGCCCTTTTAGCGGCCAAAGCAGGAGCGACTTACGTTTCTCCTTTTATTGGTCGTCTTGATGATATCTCTACCGATGGACTGACCTTAATCGAAGAGATTAGACTGATTTATGACAACTACGGTTTTGACACACAAATTCTTGCGGCCTCGGTGCGCCATACAATGCATGTATTGGCTTGTGCTAAAATTGGTGCAGATGTGATGACGGGCCCGCTTTCTTCTATTGAAGGCTTACTGAACCACCCATTAACCGACATTGGATTGGCTAAATTCTTGGCGGATTACAAAAAAGGAAACTAATAGTTTTTGAAGCTGAATTACCGATTGAGGTAGTTGAGTAATTTTTGCTCCGCGTCTAAGCTAAAGATATTGGTGTGCGGGTCAATAATGATTCCTTTAGCATCAATCATCATGGTTTTATTGACTGAATTAATCAGCAAAGCCATGCTGGCTTTTTCGATGTCTTCAAATTGAAATTCATGCTCTGTACGATAGTTTTCGTGCTGAACCAATCGTTTCCATTTTTTAAATTGATCATCGACATTGATGCCGACAAAATCAAACTCTGGGTATTTACCTCTTAGCTCACTGATGCGCTTGTGGATATTTTTGACATGCATCGGTGAATTTAATGACCAGAAATAAATGACCGTAGGGCGCTTAATGATGTCACGTATTGAGACGGTGTGATTATCAAACGAAACCAAGGCCACATCGGGCAGGGGACTGTTTGGCATAAGTCTGAGCGCTATTTCAGAAAGTTCAGAGATTAGTTTTTTGTCCTCGCTACTTTGGTTATATAAATTAAATTTATCCAAAATAAGGGCCATATGCTCCGTATTCTCGGCATGAATAAAATAGTTGATCACCGTGTTTTTAAGCAAACTCTGTTTCAAAGAATCATTGGTAATCTTAGACTCGATTAGGTCCATTTTATGCCAATTGTGCTCAAAGGACATACGACTGAACTCTTTTTCTCCCTCAATAGCCTCAAAGGCGAGATTGTCAAAATAATAACCCAAGCATCTGAAATAAGGATAATACGTTCTTAGGTCTTCGTTACCAAGATCCATTTTCCTTCTATAATCATAAAAAGAGGCGGGTATTTCAATTTCTTCCCTATAGCGTAGCCTCTTATTATTCGAGGCAATATAGAGTTCCATCTTTCCAAAAATAGCATAGTCAATAGCGGCGTGAGCCACCTCTAAGAAAGCCTTCGAACTAGGTGCTCTCTCAATAAATTCGTCTAAAAAAGATTGTCGTTGCAGACGAATAGAATCCATTTTTTCAATGAACGATTCTGGTGCTAGACTATAAAAAGAGAGAATTTCTTGATCAGCCTCTTCATTAAGTAGGAATAATTCGGTAAGAAAATTGTTTTTAGAAGCCCCGCGGCCAGAATATGTCAAGGATTCATCAAATTCCAACGTATTCACGCGGAGCATGATACTGTCTCCGGGTTCAACAAACAAGGCTTGAAATTCAAAATGTTGAAAGTAATATAACCCTGGATCCGCCGCTTTTATGTGATACATAAAGAAATTCCGTTCATCTAGAAATACCGTATCACTGGCATTACGATTATGGGAGATAATGACATAATCGTATTTGGGATTGACAATTTGCCCCCCGATCCAAGCACTGCCACAGGTTTGTGGGTCAGGTTTGGACTGGCACGAGACAACAATAAGACTCAATAAAACATAAAGACTAAAGCGCACAGTTCCTATCGGTTGTTGTTCTATACAAAAATAGTTTTCTTAGCGAGGTCATTTGTTAATGCCTCGTTAAAGTATTATTGTAGGGTCTAGGAGCCGTTTGTTCAGAAAATGGCTATTTTTGCGCCCAGTAAAACAAACCATAATGCTATCAGTTTCAAATTTATCGGTACAATTCGGCAAACGCGTCCTTTTTGATGAAGTTAACACACAATTCGTCCAAGGCAATTGTTATGGAATCATTGGGGCCAACGGAGCAGGAAAATCAACCTTTTTAAAGATTCTTTCTGGAAAGCAAGATCCGACTTCAGGGCGAGTGCACTTGGAACCTGGTAAACGTATGAGCGTGCTTGAACAAGATCACAACGCCTGTGATTCATTTACTGTTTTGGAGACTGTGGTACGCGGTAATAAAGATCTATTTGCCTTAAAAACTGAAATGGATGCCCTTTATGCGGACTACAGTGATGAAAACGCCGAACGCATAGGAGAACTTCAAGTGGCTTTTGAGGAGATGAACGGGTGGAACGCCGATAGTGATGCCGCGGCATTGTTGTCTAATTTGGGGATAAAAGAAGATTTTCACTATACCTTAATGTCTGATCTAGACGGTAAACAAAAAGTTCGTGTGCTTCTGGCACAAGCCCTCTTTGGAAGTCCTGATGTATTGATCATGGATGAGCCGACAAATGATTTGGATTATGAAACTATTTCGTGGCTTGAACAGTTTTTAGCGAATTACGACAACTGTGTCATTGTGGTGTCTCACGACCGTCACTTTTTAGATGCGGTCTGTACGCATATTAGTGATATCGATTTTGGAAAAATTAATCACTTTAGCGGAAACTACACTTTCTGGTATGAAAGCAGTCAATTGGCGGCAAGACAGCGCGCTCAGCAAAATAAAAAGGCCGAGGAAAAGAAAAAAGAGCTTCAGGAATTCATTATGCGCTTTAGTGCGAACGTGGCAAAGAGCAAGCAAGCGACCTCGCGAAAAAAGATGTTAGAAAAACTTAATGTGGATGAGATTAAGCCTTCAAGCAGACGATATCCTGCCATTATTTTTGATCGAGAACGCGAAGCTGGGGATCAAATCCTGAACATAGAGAATCTTTCTGCTCATTTGGACGGGGAGGTTTTATTCAAAAATATAGATCTGAACTTGGCAAAAGGCGATAAAGTGGTGATGTATTCAAAAGATTCTCGTGCGACAACGGCCTTTTATCAAATTATAAATGACCAAATCAAAGCCGAATCGGGAAAATTTTCATGGGGGGTAACCACGACCCAAAGTTATTTGCCTTTAGACAACAGTCAATATTTTAGCCGAGATGAAAATCTTGTCGATTGGCTAAGACAATGGGCTAAAACCGAAGAGGAAAAAGAAGAGGTTTACCTTCGTGGATTTTTAGGAAAAATGCTCTTTAGTGGGGAAGAGGCCTTGAAAAAGTGTACAGTACTCTCTGGTGGTGAAAAAGTACGCTGTATGCTCAGCCGAATGATGATGATGCGCGCTAATGTTGTGATGTTAGACGAGCCGACGAACCATTTAGATCTGGAGTCTATTACCGCATTTAACAATTCCTTGAAAAATTTTAAAGGGACGGTCCTTTTCACGACCCACGATCACGAGTTTGCACAAACGGTCGGGAATCGAGTCGTTGAATTAACCCCAAATGGGGTAATTGATCGCTATATGAGTTTCGATGAGTATATGAGTGATGCCAAAATCAAGGAACTTCGTCAATCCATGTATGGCACAACGGTTTAAGTCAACGCCAAGTATCAGTGCGAATTATTCGAATTTTTGAGCGACTTCAAATGCTTGCTCATACTGATCTTCACGCACAAGGAGCTGCACTTGATCTAAAACCCCGCCGCCAAAGCCGGCTATCGCCCCGCTTTGCATGTCATTGCGCACTACGGGACTGATTCCCATGTCGTTTAGTTCGGCCGTAATGGCTCCAGCAACCAGTGAAGGCCCCGTAAATATTCTTTTCATGCTCATAATGTAATCGGAATTAATAGGCCCCAATCTCGTATATCAAGTTAGGCTAAATGCAATGAACTAAAAAAGTTTAACGCAAAACAGCCTCGAAATCACGCGAAAAAGTTTCTTGTAATTTCCTCATGATTTTATCGATTTGTTTATCGGTTAAGGTCTTATGCTCGTCCTGAAGGGTAAATGAAAGGGCATAGCTCTTTTTGCCCTCAGGAATATTTTTGCCCGTGTATACGTCAAATAGCGATACTTCTCGTAGCAGTTGTTTTTCAGCATTCAATGCGGCACTTTTCAACTGATCAAAGCTAATGTGCTGATCCAGCAATAAAGCTAAATCACGCTTGACCTTAGGGAATTTAGCAATCGGAGCAACCTTTGTGCTCTGCTGCGGAATCATTGATTTTATGGCAGCCCAATTGAATTCAGCATAGAGAACGGGAAGTTCAACATCAAATGCTGCGCACAAATTTTGTTGGATGACT
>RFXU01000130.1 GCA_009921505.1 Flavobacteriaceae bacterium | reverse complement strand
GCCAGTCGATTTTTTTATTTCTTGTGAGGGCAATATATTTGATTTGAAGCCAAACTTACTACATCCCCAAGGACGCTTTGGATCATGGGTTACGAAATAGTGATTACAAGTTCCGCATGCTATGAACATATTAGTCAAACCAGTTGTCTACCAACCTTTTAATTTGGAAACGAAATGCCCCAGCAAAAGAAAGTATACCACAAATAAAAACGATAACACTCTTTAACATAAATCCAGCGGCCCATAATTTTGTTCCTTCGGCGATCACCCAAATACCGAACACCAAAAAGGTAACAGAAGAAATTAACTCGCCAACTGATCGTTTTCTTTTTTCCATAAAACTACCTTAAATGAGTTTTCCGTTTTCATCAAAACTGAATTCCTTTGGCACTTCTACGTCTTGTAGCTGAGCATCAATGCCTTTTTCTAGTTGGTATACGTAGGCCAAAATTGAAGCAACAGCTGCATATAATTGTTCAGAAATAGCCGCACCAATGTCACCTGTAAAGTAGAGTGCCCTCGCCAGTAGCGGCGACCGCACGATAGATTTTGAGTGAAATTCAGCTTGTTCGATTAGCCTCAATGCAATAACGCCCTTTCCCATAGCCAAAATTGTTGGAACGGAATCAACATCGGGGTCATATTTTATAGCCACCGCAAAATGGGTTGGGTTTGTAATCACCACAGTTGCATCTTTAATTTGCTCAATTGATTGGGCCTGTTGGGATACACGTTGGCTCGCTTCCATTTGCAGGCGCCGCATCCGGGATTTCACCTCTGGAGAGCCCTCACTTTCCTTGAATTCTTCTTTTAAATCTTGCCGTGACATACGAAGTTTTTGCATCCAAGTATGACGGCTCCAGATATAATCACCGATTGCAATTACACTCAACACAATCAAAATCGACAAAATAAACAAAAGCAATATTTGGTAAATAATCTGGACACCATCGCTTATGCTACCCACGCTTAAATAAAGTAACTTGTCCAGCGAAAACCAAAGAAATAATACCACTACCAAAGTTAAAAATGAAACTTTAGCAATTGCCTTCACAAGCTCCGCGATGCCTTTCACAGAAAAAATACGCTTTAATCCACTGAATATATTAATTTTTTCCCCTTTGAAGGAAAAGCTTTTAGAGTTGAAAGTCAAACCGTTGCCAACAACAGCTTGCATTAATACGATAAAAATCAATGTCGGAACGCCAAAAATTGCAGCGGCGCCCAGTAAGATGACAAACCCATCCCACGCCCTGCCCACTTGGGCAGAAAATAACTCTTCAGGGTGCGAAAAAATAAATAGAGATGCCCATTGATTAAGCAGCCCCTCTGAAAAAAACCCTAATACTCCCACGACGAACAATGCTGCAGAGCCAGAAGCAAAAACCAACATCTCTTTCGATGTCAATAAGTCTCCATCTTCTCTTGCTTTGTCCAATCGTCGTTGGGTTGGCTCCTCATTTCTTTCTTGAGCCTGATCGTTCTCAGCCATCTCTACCTCCTGTCAGAATTAGTAGTACAAAACTCAAAGAGTTATCAATCAATTCACCAAAAGCATAATTCAACGCATCAACAGAAAAATAGAGTGCGAAAAATGTCCCTAAGATTGTCATCGGAAATCCGAATGAAAACAAATTCAATTGAGGTGCGCTCTTTGTTATGAAGCCAATCCCTAAATTCATAAAAAATAAGATACTCACTATCGGTAAAACAATGATAACCGCTTTTTCATAAATTAAATTAGAGGACTCCAGGCCAGTCTCAATGAACCAGAGAAAATTATTAACGCTTCCAATTGGAAGTCGTTCATAACTTTTATATATCCCTTCAAAAACAACCAAATGCCCATTTAGCGCAAAAAAAGTCATCAAGAGAAAAAGTGAAAAAATTTGGCTAATAACAGGTGATTGAGCTCCGTTCGATGGATCTATTTGTGAAGCAAATGCCAAGCCAGACGTAGACGCAATTTTTTCACCAGCAAGAATTACAGTTGAAAAACAAATGGACAAAATCATTCCACAAGTGAGTCCAATGAATATTTCTTGAAAAACGATGGGGATCAATTGGCTACTTAGTAATTGGTCAACATTTGGTAGGGTTATTTTTGGAAAAATCCCAACTCCGAGCGCAATAGAAAATACAATCCGCACTGGCAGTGGCACCATTCTAGAGCCGAAAAAGGGGGACGCAATTAAAAATGCCCCAACTCGTAAAGACGAAATAAACAGTATCATTAAATACAAAGAAATACTTTGCAAATCTAGTCCTGGAAATGAAGCCAAGTTTTGCATCTAATACCCCTTCGACGAAATTTCTTCGAATATGAAATAAAAATAATCCGTGAGAGAGGTGAGCGTATATGGTGCTAAAATGGCCATCGCCCCGAGAACTACAAATAATTTAGGTACGAAACTCAATGTCATTTCTTGAATAGAAGTTGCCGCCTGGATTAAACCAATAATTAGACCAATTGCTAATGCTATGGCTAAGATTGGCCCAGCAGTTTTGATAATCTGCAAGAACGCAAAACTTAAATATTGAACATTTTGATCATATTGCATTTAGATCACCCCACAATAAATGTCGAAGATAATGAGCCAATAGTCATGGCCCACCCGTCTACCAGAACAAAAAGCAATAATTTAAATGGCAGCGAAATTAACATCGGCGATAACATCATCATGCCGAGAGACATCAAGATTGAAGCAATCACCATATCAATTACGAGGAACGGTAAAAAAATCAAAAACCCAATCTCAAAAGCAGTTTTTAGTTCTGACGTAATAAAGGCAGGCAAAACTATGTTAAGTGGAACTGATTGATTATCTAAAAATGGTCCGCTTGACGAAAGTTCTGCAAATAAATTCAATGTATCAACGCGAGTATTTGTCACCATAAACTCCTTCAACACTCCCAAGCCTTGATTGAGAGCGGGTTGCAGAGCCAGTTGCCCATCAAGGTATGGTCCAATAGATCCAGAGTAAATTACATCAAAAACAGGTGCCATTACGTAAAAACTTAGGAATAGCGCAACTGCTATTAAAACTTGGTTAGGCGGTGTTTGCTGTGTTCCTAGGGCTTGTCGTAGAATTGACAGAACTATAATTATTCTGGTGAACGCCGTCATGCCTAAAACCAATGACGGAATGACCGTAAGGGCGGTCATGAGTATAAGAATTTGAAGCGACAAAGAGTATGTAGTTTCGCCGGTCTCTAGTTGGGAAGATGTAAGCGCTGGCAATCCTAGTAGTTCAAGGCTCTGGGCATTAGCCACATCGAAAAAGGACAGGGTGAGAACAAAAACAGAAGCAAGCAACACATATAAATTTTTCATAATCATTTAACCCTATACATTATCAGAGACCGAGTACGGGGCTAATTTTTGTATCACTGGACGACTATTTTTTGCAAAAATTATTAAAAAATTTTCGTTGCCAATCTTTA
This sequence comes from Flavobacteriaceae bacterium, assembly GCA_009921505.1. Taxonomy (GTDB): domain Bacteria; phylum Bacteroidota; class Bacteroidia; order Flavobacteriales; family Flavobacteriaceae; genus BACL21. The sequence goes on along the minus strand of RFXU01000130.1, from coordinate 1,989 downwards.
TGACGTCGGCCCTTTCATTCCGGCTGAGTGGCAGACGCGCCTGGACAGATATGTTGTTGTCTATTTTCAAGCCTTCTGAAGATTTGGTGCTGCGCAATTTTAAATAAATTTGGAGCCCGAATAATATCAGGAGAAAGCCTACTACAATTATAATCTTTGACAGAGACATGATGATCCTTCCTAACAGAGGAGGAAAGCATCTTATGTGCCAATTTATTATTTTATATTTATTTCAATTATTTAATATGTATATTTAATTTTTTCAAATTATTGAGCAAATATTTTAAATACTTTCAACTCGTTTTTCTGGGTCTACAATTTCTCCAAATCGCACACCAAATCGCTCTCCTACCATCACGATTTCGCCCTTAGCAATTTTTGTATTGTTGACAAGTATATCGAGAGGATCCCCGGCAAGCCTGTCTAATTCAACAACTGAGCCCTCATTCAGGCGAAGTAAATCCCTGATTGTTATTTCTGTCCGACCTACTTCAACAGTCATTACGACTTCAATATTTTCTAGGACTTTTAGATTTTCTTTAACGCCATCTTGAACAACGTCACGCGTTTCTTCTTTATTCTCTTCTGACATTATTTTTTCCCGTCATTTTTAATTCTATTTTTCATTGCAACCGCAGCGTTCGGACCAACTTTCCCTAATTCAGCGCGGAAAATATTCTCACCAGCAACTTTAACTATCACATCGTCAAATGGGATCATAGGAAAAGCATCTCCAACTTTACTTTTGGTCAGTTTTCCCAAGGTAGTCTTTGGACGGCCCAATTCCGCAGATAAAGTTAAAGGTATGGACAAAACTGCATTTTGTAGTCGCTCTTTCCAGGTCCTATCATCAACTGCATATTCATTTTGAACCCGCGATCTTAATTGCGAAGAAATCGGTTTGAGCGTCTGCAAAGGGTAGACAATATCAAAACTAGCGGGGTCATGGTGGGGTATTTGAACCATAAAGGAACAAACAATAACCGTGTCATCTCCATCCACAAAAGAAATAAGCTGAATGTTCTCCTCTCTCGACTGGACATCGAAGTTGGTTTCAATCAAATCTTTCCATGCAAATTGCATTGATGACAGCATACCGTTGGTAATTATCTCGATGATACGGTTTTCTGTGGCAGTAAATTCACCTTGTGTCTCAAATAAAAGTTTAACTTTGGATCCACCAAAATATGAATTTGTTAGATGCGAAATAAAAGGTGCCTGGATTACAACAAGGCAATTTCCTCTCAGTTCCTCAATTCTGCTGTTTGTTACGCTCGCAAAGTTATCACAGCTCTCAACATATTCGTCAAAGGATTTAACTTCTGGCGGGAATGATGATATCCTAGGTAGGATCCTAAGCATTGGCAAAAAAACTGATCTCACAGCTCTGCATATTTTTTCATTAATTAATCTCAGTGCGTAATAATCACCAAGTAAAGATAAATCTTCCGCCCCGAATTTAAATTCTCGAATTTCGTTTGGATCAAATTGTTCATGCTTCGAGGTCTTTGAATCTGCCTCAAGCCCACCGAGTAACGCCTCAACTTCGTCATTAGATAGTTTTCTTGAGCCGACCATAAATTTCTAACCTATTGTAGTACAAATGACGTAAAAAACACGCCCTCGACGCCGCCAAAACCTTCTAAATCTTCCAGCTTCTTATTTATTGCAACTTGAATGTTTTTAGCAAGCGCGTCTCGACCTGGCTTACCTTCAACATCTTCAATCGAAAATTCGCTCACAACGCCTAGAACCTCTGATCTTAAGGCTAATTGGTGCGTCTCAACATTATTTATCACGGTTTCATCATATTGAGTAGAAACACCGACGCTAATTTTCAAAAACGCTTTGGAACCTCGAAGATTAGTCGTGAAATCATCTGGAAATGTGTAATAACTGGTCACAAAGGTTTCCGTACTAGGAGTTTCTTTCGTAACTTTTGATGGTTCAGCTAATACTTCATCGTCAGCAGAGGAACTTGGTAATTGA
>RFXU01000129.1 GCA_009921505.1 Flavobacteriaceae bacterium | reverse complement strand
TCTATACCCATTGAATCAGCATGCTTGATGTCATCCAATAGATTGAGATGATTCATACAAATTACAGAGGCACCTATCTTATAATTTTCCATACTACTCTGAGATAGAGTGGTTATTTTCAATAAGGTTTAAATCAATATTAATGTAAAATTGGCCATAAGAACAGGAGAATTGATTTGGAAGACAACGAAACATCTCAAGCCGCAAGAAGTGAAGAAACTCAAAATGTGGTTATTTTGCTAGAGGAAACAAACTCCTACATCGCAAGTGCAAAGGAGCGAATGAATGATGTAATCGAAACATTCATTAGCCACGCCCAGAATTCGATTAAAATCAATGATTTTTCCCAAATATTTAAAACCGTGAACGTTTGGGTTAAATTAAGACCTAGAAAATTATCCCAATATGCTGAAATAATCTCAGAGCGCTCGACCACGGAAAAACTGTTTGTTCGCTATACCGATCAAAATTTCATTTCAAACATCAAAGAGGTATTGCACGAACATCGCTTGAAGGTAATATCTACTGACCACAATATTATCGAATGCAAAATGCCTAAACCTAACGATCAAGATATTGATATAGCGGTGCAAAAAATTAAAGTATTAGGTAATACTGCTAGAAATTCTCTAGCGCAGGTTAAGGCGGATAGCATACAAAGATTACAAGCAGCCTTAAAAAATGAGTACATCGAGGCACGCGACGTTAAACAAGCAATCGACAGTATTGAATTAATAGAACAGAAGTTTATCGCAGTATTAACTTTTACTCGAATTGAACATGAAAAAAATCTCGCAGGCAAATTTTTTACATATGAAAATGACGAAGCTAAAGATTTACACCGTGCTATGTTAAAACGTATCAGCAAAGATAAAAATGTTTCCATTTGATAAACCATTATTAACAATTTTGATAATCCATCTTTGCTTTTTTCATCCGGGACAGGCCAACTCGCGCTACCTTGATGATGAAAGCATCCTAAATATTGTGTTTTTTTGCGCTGAAAAGTTGCAGAATAAGTACGAATGTAAGCCCAATCAAGAACAGGGAGCGATTTTCAAATTAACGTTACCAAAGCTAAAACCGGTTATCACAGCTGATGGAATACCTGCATTTAGGATCATGCCTGCGTTAACAAACTATTCTAAAAAAAAATTGGCGAACGCAAAAATAAGAGTGCAGCTAGGCGGAGAGCAAGGCCCTACTATAGATTTTGGTATCTTTACAGCAACACGTTACAAAATGACATCGTCCACTGAATTCTCATACCTGATAAGATCAGATGTACCTAAAATGTTTGACTTTTATTTAGGGCTAGAAAAAGCATATAAGTCAAACGACTGGTCTATTTTTCATCTTGACTTGATTGAACTCAATTATTTGGATTGATAAGTAAAACCGAGAACGTCACAAAACTGAACCGTGCTCAGCGCTTGCAATTGATCTAAAATGTTTGCTCCCAATTGGCCAAAATCGCCTCGGGTTAATTTTTCGGGTTCTACTGAATGAAGGGACCTACCACACTCCGCATAGCTCCCAGGCTCAACATCTTCTCCCTTATTGTCACAAAATAGTTGCGTATTTCCAATCACATCTCCAGAAAAATTTTTATAGACAACGGAAACGCCATTTATCTTTCGTCCAGTCGTATTTTTCACCTGAAGTGTCATAAAATATTCTATTAGAGAATGTTCACCAACATCCGATAGGCGAATATTTACCGCGCAACGCCAAGCGTTATTGTCAGAAGACAAAGCGATAGCTGGAGGCATAGAGATAAAAAACATTGCAGAACAAAAAAACGCTAAGTTTTTATTTAATAAGGATCGAAGTTTAGCATTACTGAATAATCTCATCACAAATCCAATAGTAATTTATCATGGCTATGGAATAATCTATCAAGATATCCAGTTTCGTCTAGGCCCCGTGTCCAAGTGAATAAAATTCTTGTAAATGCCCAATCCACCCTTGGACTTTTGTTTTGCAACACGTTTTAAGTAACTCAAATTAACGTCGGGCATAACAAGATCTAGGGCTCGTCCGTACATATGAAATGAATTCTTAGCAACTTGTGAGCTTTTGTTTCTAAGCATTGCGTTTGTCTTGGAGCTACGATATGCTGAAAGGACAGTTATTTTGACATGATCACGATCAATCAATAAACTATCAACAATAGAAATTAGCTGGAGTAACAAGTTTTCATCCATCTTGATTTTCTGATCTTCACGCCAATCACGGCAAAAGTAATCGAACCGAGCGCTATGAACACCATGATTATAAAATCCAGGCTCTATGGACAAATTCAGGCTTTCTAGTGTGTGAGCATTAAAAAGCTCGATACTGATTTTTTTTTCAAACATACGCTTCTGCTTGAAATCTTGTTTCCGTGCAAAGGAAAGCCCGCTAACAGGGGGCTCTATATCAAAATAGTAGCCACTCTTGTCAATCAATGCTTGCCCGTTTAGCTCCGGGATTAGCGGACTAAATGATTTATTGGCATCGTCTATAATTCCCGATCTGGGTTGTCTAATGTCGATTAACGGCGTAGCCGAATTTGCACAACCAGCCGACGCCAGCCAAGCCAATAAAGTGCGTCTCGAAACATAACTTCTCATAAAAAAAGCATTGCAAGTTCAATACCAATTGAGATTAATTTTGAGATAATATAGCGTGATATAACTACTAACCCTGCATTTAGGACTTACAATGGACAATTGTTGTAAAAAATGTCGCTACGTTTTTATAGAAAACACAAAACATGACGATCAAACTTTGGAGTGCAGGCGCAACCCGCCAACATTGTTCAACAGCGGAAGCCTAGCGAAGTTTCCTAGAGTTTTAGAGAGTTGGTATTGTGGCGAATTCGCTGGATTAGATTCTATTTGAAATAGCCCACTACGGATTTACAGGGACCGTACAGTTGTAGAATAACAGACCTCGTATATTGCAGTACTTTTTTGATTTGCAGTTTAACCGTCCTCAAACTTTTTGATACTGGTTCAACCTTTTTATTAGAAGCATCAATTTGGAACATTTGTTGTTTTGATATGATATTTCAGTGCTAACATTTACGCACCTGTAAGTAAATATTGGCGCCCCAAACATGTTTATCCAGAAGCCCCAATTTACGCCAATAATCCATCGATAGAATCCTTGGCAATATGCTTGAGAGTGGGCTCCTACTACTCTAATTTTTATATAGCCCTTTAGATCAAAATTAATGGCTAGATTGGCCCGATCCTCCCCCAATGGATCGGTTCAGCGTCACACTAAGGACCGATAATAGAAAGCAAACGACCCTTGCCAGACGTAATTGTCGCAAAGTTACCACAGACCTAAACAGTGATAAGACCGGTGTAGATTTAAAGAGTATGTTTTTTAACTAGTTTATAGACAAAGTGTCCAACATGACCCACACCACAGCGAATAACCAAAAACACATTTTTACGCACACAAAATATTGTGGCCATTAAAACACTGTTTATAAACTATTTATTTATACCACCTACATTGAAAATCCTCGTGTCGGTGGTTCGATTCCGCCCCTAGGCACCACTTACCACAATAATATCAATAACTTAAATTATACAAACTAACGCTATGCGTGTGAATTTCAAAAACACACCGAGCACACACTTTTTGACGTGCTCGTGCATCGGATTCGTTGTGTTAGCCACTGTGTCTAAACCCTAGTTGCGCACCATAGTGTTCAAAACATTACAAAAATTCAAACACACTTTGGTAGACTTATCGGAAGGCTGAGCCGTGTAGTTTTTGCAAAGGAGACGCCTTTGCGACACTTCAGAGACGACACTTGTTGGATACTTGATGGATTAAGCTAATCAGTGTCAGTTCTCGCATTCTCTTATGGAGTTTAATACTTTTTACCATTGTTCAGAGCCGGTTAATTGTGCCAAGATTTTCTAAATTTCTTCTGTGAGGATCAAATGTCTGACGAACAACTAAAAGGCTGGCATCATTTACCACAGATCCCATTGCAGGTTTCTCCAGTATTTCAATGGCCACCAAACCCTCTGAAAATAATGAAGTGGTTTTGGGAATCTTGGTTCTTGATAACCGAAAAGCTGATCATTCTGGCTCTTACATTCGCGAGCTATTATTGGTTTTCACCTAGTATCGATGCAGCCCGCTCCCTAGATGTTGAGTGGATTTCGCTAATTTATATACGAAACTTCTTTCTGGCTTTGGTTATTGGGGGGCTGTTGCATTTATGGTTTTACACCTTCTCGGCCCAAGGCAAAAACCTAAAATACGACCCACGACCTCTGATGGTGAAGGGAAAGCAGTTCACACTAGGTGGGCAGATTAAAGACAATATGTTCTGGACACTTGGATCAGGTGTATTGATCTGGTCAGCATTTGAAATAGTTTTATTGTGGGGGTTAGCGAACGGCTATGTGCAGAATATTGAATTTTCAGATACGCCAATTTGGTTTGTTGCTCTCTTTTTTTTAATACCGCTTTGGGAAAGCTTTTATTTCTATGTTATTCATCGGATTCTGCATTTCCCATTGCTATACCGGTACATCCATTCAATCCATCATCGAAACATTAATGTTGGACCATGGTCTGGAATGTCGATGCATCCGGCTGAACAATTTATGTTTTTGGGATCAGTATTCGTTCACCTAATTGTTGGTGCTCATCCACTGCATATTATCTTCCATCTACAGTATTATTTTTTAACAGCGATCACCACTCACACTGGCTTTCAAGGTTTGTTGATCGGTGACAAAAATCGTCTCGCCTTGGGAACGTTTCATCATCAAATGCATCACAGATATTTTGAATGCAATTACGGCAGCTTGGAAATACCTTGGGACAAATGGTTCGGCTCTTTTCATGATGGCACAATTGAAGCCAACAAAAAAATGCAAGAACGCCGAAATAATATTACTGGTAAATAATATAATGACCACTGTGTCTACACCCTAGTTACGCACCATAGTGTTCAAAACATTACAAAAATTTAAACACACTTTGGTATACTTGTCGGAAGTTTGAGCCGTATGAGCAGCCTCATCTGAATGGTCCATATTAATTATTAGTGCATGATTGGCCTCTGATTCAGCGTTATGTTAGTTTCAGCAGCCGGTGGGCGATAGCCCAGTGCACTGGTGGTCTCTTTGTGTTTTAGTGTTTCCTCCATTCTTCGATGATGATACCAATGTAAATTCTACATTCATGATATCAAAGCACACTGGCGGCCCAGGACTCAATATTTTTTCTCTGAAATTTCATTTAGTGGGTTATCATCTGTCGATACTCCTGGGGCGCTATTTAATGGTTAATGAAATCGAAGAAAATTGATAATTTGCATCGTCTATTTGTAATTTTTATCTGTATGCAGACCCATATCTTGAAGTGTTTCAATTAAAATTGATCTCGCGTGCTGTTTCGACATATTGAACTCATCCCTCAACTT
>RFXU01000128.1 GCA_009921505.1 Flavobacteriaceae bacterium | reverse complement strand
TTAATACTTTAGCAAGCGCCTGATATGCTTGCTGTTGCTCAAGCAAGCGTGCCGCTTCAGTATCTAAATCAACCCCAGAAAACTCAGATTTTCTATCAACTGCTGCATCGAAGAGAGCTTTTGAGGTTTGAAGCCCCTGTTCTGCCGCTTTTACATTAAAACCCACGTCAATAATGAGCTCATTATAAAGATCAGAGTAACCGCCTTTCTGGGTCGCATCTGACCTTTCAGATAACCTCAACATGTTTGATATATTTGACGCATCGTCTTGGCGATTACTTGAGGCTGTAAGAGTGAATTCGTCGTCCAACTCAACGTCGCCGTCGAATTGCCAATGGAGGTCAGAATAAATGAAATCTTTTGTCGCCCCAAAATCCCGTTTTGCAAGAAAATCACCGGTCTGGCGATCATAGAGTTCAACTACTTTTTTAGACGGGTCTTTGATTTTTACGGCAATCTCGCGGCTAACATCATTTCCATCAAATTCGTCTGCGGAACCAATCAAATTTGCTTGCCCAATCCCGGTCGCAATAACAATTAAATCTTGACCACTTAAACCGTTAATCGAAAACGTCTCATCTGCCAGCGAATACACCTGGGCATCCAAAGTAACACGGCCATTCTCTAAATTTTGTAACTTTATCTTTCCAGCTTCAACACTTATGCGAGACGATGAAGTGAGAATTCCATAATCTTCTGAGATTGATGTAGCAACTAACCTAATGTTTTGACCACGAAAACTATCATTCAAGGTAATTGAGATTCGGTTAGATCCGTCATTATTCGTTATCAGAATAGCCTGGGCGCCATTCAAGGCAGGGTCTAGTTGCAGTCCACCATTTTGCTTATAGTGCACTGAGTAATTAACCCCCTCCACTCTCAATAGCGCGACATTATCAGCAACTTGAAGTGGCGCAAAATCAGTTCCCGTTAACGTCATTTGTGTAGACTGACCGCCCCTAGAATTTACAATATTAAAATTTGACAGTTGAAGTTGGGAGTTTGACCCTGTGAGCCCCAATACCTGACCAGAAATTACACCATCTTTTGCAACTGCATAAAATTGGAAATCGTCTGTACCCGCGAACCTCTGAAAACCAACTTCAAGCCGACCGACTTCTGGTCCAGATACTGCGAATTGCGTTTCCGAAACAATGGCAGCCAACCCTGCCTCCGCCGTAAAAGTAGTGCCATCTATGACAACCGACTGCCCGTCAAAAGAATATTCAGGCACGTTATTTATTGTTACCAAATAGAGCTCATCGCCCAATTGCAGTTCTAGCGTATCGCCGTTTTTTGGATAGCCATCCGCTAAGTTGAATTGCCCACCGGTAAATACTGATTTAGGTGATTGCGCACGTAGCTGCGATGTGAGGCCTTGAACTAACGAGGATTGAGTTAACTGTTGACCATTCAAATTATCAACGCGTGCAGAAAGCTTTATTGCATCACCAATGTCTGTGCCGATGTTCAACGCATACGACGAAGATGCAGAAACTGCACTTAAACCACTTTCACTTGTGTGGCCTCCATCGATACTGCTATCGACAAAAAAGTCAATCTCTTGAAAATTATTCTTCAAGTCGAAATTTTTTGTTGCAAATCCATTAATAAACTCTGATTGAGAAGCACTTAGAACCGCCCCACCGTACTGAACATCAAAATCGACCGCGCTGTTCAGCAAAACTTGACCGCCTGCCACCAGAAACTCGCTATTTGACAGGGTTAATTCACCCGACGAATTTGTTGGTTTAATTATTTGTCCAAATTGATCTAATTGCCGAGCTTTAAATGCGCTACCGTTTGGTAGAGAAATATCCGCCAAAACAATGTCGTTTCCATCTAGGCTTTCTAAAATGAGCGATCCGTTATTGACGACGAATGCTGCTATTCCAGTTTGATCGGTTTGTTCGTTAATTAAGGATACAAGTGATGAGATTTCACCGGCATTAACTGTCGCTCCCACTGAAATCGCGGAACTATTTTTGCCTTTCAGGGTGAATTCTACAAGCCCATCAGGGACCTCAAAAAGTTCTAATTGATTATGCGACTTTGCACCTATTCCTAGAATTGAACCATCCCGATTGATGGCCTCTGAAACATGGCCCGCCATCATGCCTTGAACTGGTTTTAACGTCAGGGTTTCACCAGTTGACGACACAAGTTTCAAATCCAGTGACATTGTGTTTGTTTGAATGGGTGGGACACCGGAGCCTTTTGAAAAATTATTACTTTGCGGCAACAATGCGCCGCTTGAGTAAAAACTAGCACCGTAATCTCCCGAAGCAGTTTTTCTAGTGACATTCGCACCTAAATAAGTGCTGTCGACACCAGTCGAAAAATAACCTGCAGTGTACTCAGCGTTTCGAGCAAAACCATTCTGTTCAGAGACCAAAATAGCAGCTTCGGCTGATGATAAGGGACTACCAGCGAGGTGAACACCTTCCTTCGTGAAAATTTGAATGTTAGCCGTCTCACTACTGCCAGGATTGAAAGTTGCAACTCTCCCGTCAATAGTTCCTGACGTGAGATTTGGCACTCCCGGAGCCCCACTATTTTTACTGGAATAAATGTTAAATAGTGACGTGCCTCCAGCGGCGCGGAGCCCCAAGTCGTTGAAGGATTTTGCAAGCCCAGGGTTTGTCGATTTTATGACACCAGAATTTAGAAGTTCGGCTAAGTCACCATAATCTGAACCATCGGAGAGGTAACCACCGATTGCAAAGTCATACTGAACATTATCTAGGTCTATTGAGAGGATTGAATTTGCATTCAATTGCGAGGATGCAAATGAAAATTGGAGCGACGGCTGTAATTTTAACGCAGTTAGATTATTGATATTATTTACGTTTTCCAAAAAACCTAAAGCGCCAGAATTTCGAAAAGTAGTGGCGTTAGCGCTGTTTGAAATTCCACTGAAGATGCCGTTCAAAACATCTAATTGGGTGTTTTTTGGTTCTGGAAATTTTGTTACTGAGAGTGACGCGTTACCAAGATTTGTTGCACCATCCTCTACTAAATACAATGAACTTGCGGCAATTTTACGCCCATCTGAAATTTTTACAGAAAGATTTTCTGCGCCGTTTTCCTGAAATTCAATTTCAAAATAGTCGCCAATAGATGGCGAACCTGAAATTGCTAATTTTAGGCCATCCAAATTTAATTCATCTTGAAATTGTGGAATATCCAAAAGCTCTAGGCCAGACACGCTCCAGGAGCCTCTATCAGCGTTAAATTTGACTACTAGGGTCTGTCCAATAAATTGGTCATAATCGCCTAATACTTTCAATTCAACATCACTGTTTAACTGAGACGTTTTAATCACGTTAATCGCATTTAAATCAAAAATATCTTCACCAATTTCTCCATCAAGATCTAAACCAAAATTCTGAACTGCATTAAACTCAGTTGTTAGTTTTTTTGCTAGGTGGTCGATTTCACTCTTTGTCTGCAGCAATGTATTATCAGCAGAAATATGGCCCGCCATTTCCCCAGACTGCACGCTTAGTTTTGTGCCCAATTCGTTTGGTGAAGAACTGGCAAATACTTTGAGGCTGCCATTAAGCGTTTCAACTTTTAAATGAGATGGCTGTATTCCAGCCAAAAGAAAAATCCCTTGCCCGTTTGTCCCACTTCTTATTTCAACTTCGCCACTATTTTTATAGTGAACATTTATATCTAGGAGCTCGCTCAAGTCCTTCAGCAGGCCATCTCGTTCGTCAAGCAATCCGTTGGGCACGTTTTTTAAACTTGTCGCCCCGACAAGTTCTTTTTGTATAGCTGCCAGCTGTTGCAAAATATTATTTGCCTCATCCACATTGACTTTCAGATTACTGGCAGCGAGCCCCCTCAAGTCCTTAATTCCAGTCGCAACCGATCTGATGGAATAGGACAGCGAGTTAGCGGCATCTAATGCCACGTTTCGACCCGCGAGATCTGACGGATCTTGCCCAACATCATTTAATTTTGAAAAAAACTCATTAATTTTTTGTGAAACGCCCGCAGTTTGAGGTCGCACCAAAGTTTCAAGCTGCTCCAAAATAAGCGTCTGCGCTGTAGAGAAAGAAAAATTAGTTTGCGCTTTCTGGAGCTGTATATCAATAAATTGGTCGAACGCACGTGTTACACCATCCACCTTGACGCCAAAACTTGTATTGGTTGAAACCTGCAGTACGTCAGCAGACGACGACTTTAACTCGCTAATATCAACTTCGCGTCGCGCATAGTTTTCATTGCCAATATTAGCAATGTTTTGACCCGTCGCAGCCAGTCCCTCTCGGTATGCCTGCAATCCAGATTTTGCTATGCTATAAATATCACTCATAATTTATTCGCGCCATTGAATTTGGACATTTGCCGCACAATCACGTCTGCAATACCAATATCGACAGATTCACTTGAACTTTTAGCTAATTCTTGATCGAGCATATCAACAAAATTATCGTCAGAAGGTGTATCAAATAAACCCTCACTGAGTTTACTTTTGCGTGCCTGGCTCAATAGGCTTTTTATAAATATAGTTTCAAATTGCTTGGCAGCTTCTCTCAATTCTTTTTCTTGGCTCTCACTAGCTTCGTTTTCAGTCAACGCATTTTCTTTACCGCCTTTAAACTCAGATGTTAGCTGAGTTCGCATCATTAGGGTGATGTTTTCGTTCGAAAGAATTGTCATTTGAAAACCTCACAGCTAAATTACAATGATTTCAGCATTCAAAGCACCTGCTTCTCTGAGGGCTTCAAGAATTGCAACCAAATCTGATGGAGTTGCGCCAACCGCATTGATTGAATCAACTAAGTCACTCAAAGATACGCCACTATCAAATACGAAAGCTTTTGCAGTTTTTTCTTCGGCCTGAATATCGGTATTCGGTACCTGCTGAGCTCCTGCATTTGCTTGAGCTCCCGCGCCTACTGCTATCGCGTTACCGGCTTGTACCGTTGGATTTTCCTGGACTTTAACAGACAGACTACCGTGCGCTACAGCAGCCGGCGTAACTACAACGTTACCGCTTATAACTAATGTACCTGTTCGAGAGTTGACAATAATCTTTGCAGGTGGAAGGGCCTTTTGAACCTCAATATTCTCGAGGACGGAAACGAACGAAACTTTCTGCTCAGGCTCTTCTGGTGCCCTCACCCGAATACTGTTTTTATCAATTGGAAGAGCAGTCCCTTCGCCAAAAACCTCATTGACTGTTTGGGCAATGTTATTTGCAGTGCTAAAATCCCCATTATGTAGGTTGAGTATCACAAAATCTGTTTTTAAAAATTCATTTGGCACTAGCCGTTCAACCGATGCACCGCGAGGTATTCTACCAACTGTCGGAATGTTAACAGTAAGTGATGAGCCATCAGCCCCCTGAACGCCTAGGCCACCGACTACTACATTACCCTGTGCAACGGCGTAGGTCTCTCCGTCCGCACCAAGTAGTGGCGCCATTAACAACGTCCCCCCTTTTAAAGATGACGCGCCTCCCACCGTTGAAACCGTCACGTCAATCTCCTGACCAGGTTTCATAAATGCAGGTAAATCAGCAGTGATTACAACTGCAGCGGCATTGTCTCCATTGAAACCTTGTAAATCTGAAGTTACACCAAAACGAGACACAAGTGACTGGATCGATTGCAAT
>RFXU01000127.1 GCA_009921505.1 Flavobacteriaceae bacterium | reverse complement strand
TACTTAGTACCAACAGCAAATAACTTCGCAGGGTTTTCAGGAACATATTCTAACTTTTTGCTTCTACAAAGCTGTATTTTCTGAAATTAGATCACAGCAGTTATCTGCTTGAGGGTACTTATGTTGTTTAAATGGATTGTTAATTGCCAAAAAATGATCGGTAAACTGGTTTTTTCTAAATTGTACCTGATGATTGGTTTAGCACGTCTTCTTCTACTCTTGGTTATTCTGGTCCCTGTTTCATGTGCGCAGGTAGGTTATATCCCTTTATCTGACATCTCCATTGACCGGGAAGTACAAAAACAACACAGAGAAGCAAAGAAATTTCTAAAAAAAGACGTCAGGGCAGCTAACTCGCAACTACCTAAAGGAGACCATTTTATGGTGAAAGGAATCCGAACAAAACCTTCTAAACTGCCTAGCGGGGACCAATTCATGATTAAGGGACTAAAAAGAAAACCCTCGAAAATGCCTGCTGGAGATAAATTCCAAACAATTAAGGACAAGTCATCGGCTGCAAAGAAGAAAAAATATAAGAACCCAAAAGGTTCAAAACGAGATTAATCGCAAGAACTGCAACCCCGGTTGGTAAACATCAACCAGTTTATTTTTTTACCAAAGCAACCGCGTTCATACAATAGCGTAACCCACTGGGTTCGGGTCCATCAGGAAAAACATGCCCTAAATGTGCATCGCACGTATTACACAAGGTCTCTACCCTCGTCATTCCAAAGGAACGATCTACCCTGTAAGCAATAGCATTTTCCTTAATCGGCTGCGTGAAGGAAGGCCATCCGGTGCCACTTTCAAATTTCTCTTCTCCATCAAATAGCATCGTATCACAACAGACACAAGCATATCTCCCGCGCTCAAATCTAGAACACATATCAGAACTGAAAGCGCGCTCGGTACCGTGAAGTCTGGTAACCTGAAACGCCTCAGCCGACAGTTGAGCTTTCCACTCCTCCTCTGTTTTCTCTACCCGCTTATCTGGCTTCAGATTGCCACCATCCGCTAAGTTCATGATATCGTTCCACTTGAGCATATTCCAATGTTTATTGCTACTTCAAACCAGCCAAAATCAAAAAAGTTCCCTATCTGTGGAATCTGATGCGCATACGCTTGTGCCAACCAAATAAAACAGAGTAGATCAAGCAGGGTCATGTTGCAAAAGAATACCGACATCACCTAATACTTCAATACCTGGTGTGTGCAAAAAAATTAGCTTCCAATATAGTCCCGTTGGTTAATATAGAATCAATTCCAACAAAAGCCGGTTTAAGTAAAGCTGTACCCGCAAAAGATTAACAATTCCTGATCCGATACGACCTAATAGCGCTGTTCGTACGAAACTAAAAGTATAGATACTGTAGGGTTAAAAGGTAAACATAAAGTTCTGAGTTTGTAGATGTACAATGGTGACAACAACTCTTGTCGCTATCGCGAATATAGTTGTGTGTTCGATAGATTATTTGCCTCTATTAGTTCAAATGTTAAAGAAGAGAATCTATTACCTGATCAATTCGTTATAGTAGTATCTGGCGATATCTTTCATAATAAAAATGTTATTGGCAACTATGGTTTAGCACTCTATAAACAGTTCATCGAAGGTCTTACAACTATTGGAACTACTATTCTCTTTCACGGTAATCACGATAGAAATCAAAATGAAGCTTGTCAACCCTCTCTTATTGCTTCCACATTTCATATTCCTAATCTAATTCTATTAAACGAGAGCACATCATTTGTTATTCAAGACACTGGCTTCTCTTATGTCAGTATTGATGATACTCTTGACACATTTAAGACAAGCGGACGTATTGAATCACTTCCTTCTTTCCCTAATATAGTTGGTAATGTTAAACATAAAGTAGCTCTCTTTCACGGTACATTTGCCAACGTTAAGCTTAATCATACACAAGAGGCTAAAGACTATATGAAACCTTACCCTTTCGAATGGCTTGATGGCTTTGATTATGCTATCTTAGGAGATATTCATCTTCGTCAGAAGGGTATGTACAATGATAAAACACTTTGGGGATACGCTGGATCTCTTATTCAACAAAACCATGGAGAAGATGTATTGCTACATGGATATATGATATGGGATTTGAATAATAAAACTATCAAAAACGTTAATGTCCCTAACGACTTCGGCTTCTTGAATCTTAAACAAGATGAAAATCAAATTATTACTATCAAATACAAAGGCGTTTATGTTCCATTGGAAGAAATCATATTGTCAACCATTGCCGCTCCGTCGTCTTACAGAATCATACATAGACTAACGATGGTTAACGTTAGATTAAGCGCTTAACGCCCCGCACCCCCAATGGTGAGACCCCCAATCAAAACGCTAGGTTGACCAACGCCTACGGGAACCCATTGGCCCGCTTTGCCGCAGGTGCCCATACCGGGATCAAGTTGCATATCGTTCGCTAATCCGCGGATATGTTTTAACGCGGTCGCGCCGTCACCAATGAGCGTTGCGCCTTTGATGGCAGCTCCGACTTTGCCGTTTTCCACACGGTATGCTTCGGTGCAAGAAAACACGAACTTGCCGTTTGTGATATCGACCTGACCGCCACCAAATCCCACTGCATAAATCCCATCTTTGAGATCGGCCAAGAGATCCGCAGGGGTCGCGTCGCCGCCAAGCATATAGGTATTGGTCATGCGTGGCATCGGAGCATGGGCAAAGCTTTCGCGGCGCCCATTTCCGGTCGGGGCAACGCCCATCAGGCGTGCATTTGTCCGATCCTGCATATAGCCAACCAACACACCGTCTTCGATCAGAACGTTTTTTTGCGATGGGGTGCCCTCGTCGTCGATGGATATGGATCCACGTTTGTTGGGAAGTGTGCCATCATCCAGCACGGTTACCCCTTTTGCCGCGACTTGTTTTCCCAAGAGCCCCGAAAAAGCGCTTGATCCTTTGCGGTTGAAATCACCCTCAAGCCCGTGACCGACGGCCTCATGCAACAATATACCAGGCCAGCCCGGGCCCAGGACGATGTCCATAACGCCCGCAGGTGCGGGTTCGGCGGACAAATTCACGATTGCGATCCGCAGGGCCTCGCGGGCTTTTGGTTTCCAATCATCTTCTGTGATATGTCCAAGGATCGATTGACGCCCGCCACCGCCTGCGGATCCGCTTTCGCGGCGACCGTTTTCTTCGACGATGACGGATATATTTACCCGCGACATCGGACGAATATCCGACCATTCCCCACCTTCGGGGCGAAGGATCGTCACTTCTTGAACGCTGACGGCAATCATTGCGGTGACTTGCACCACGCGGGCATCCAAACTGCGGACGTAATCGTCGATTTCTTTTAGGACATCGACCTTTGCAGAAAACGAAATTTCGTCAGTTGGATCAATGGGTGCATAATAATGTGTATTGCTCCGCGCTGGTGGTTGCGCCAACTGAGCGACGCCATTGTGCGTCGCCAATTGGACGGTGGATTGCGCGCGGCGCACGGCGGCTTCGCTGATTTCGGTGGAATGCGCGTATCCGGTCACTTCGCCACAGACGGCCCGCAGGCCAAATCCTTCGGAGGCGTCAAAATTCGCGGTCTTGAGCCGGCCATCATCCAAACCAAGCGTTTCCGAGCGGCGGCGTTCGAAAAATAATTCTCCGTCATCGGCACCCTTCGTGGTATTTTGTAAAATATCTAATGCGGTTTCTTTATCAATATGGGTCTCGAAGGGGAGAAATTTGTTTTTTACCATGAACACAGGTACCTATTCTTTGGGTTTTTCTGCAAAAAATGCAAAAAGCGTCTCTTTGACGCAAGCTTATTTCTTTATCTCTGTGTCTATTTATGGTTTTAAGCGTTCTGAATACAACGGGATTCCGCAAATCAGCGGGTTTCTTTTGGCAAATCAAAACCGATCAGGGTGTAAAATGCGACTAAAATCGATGATGACTGGCCTTATGGCTGCACTGGCTGCTTTTCCTGTACTTGCGCAGGAAGGCCTTGAAATTGTTGGTAAACCAATCGACAAGGAAATGGGTTTTCAACCCGCAGCGACTGAACTAGCGCGTGATTTGCAGTGGTTGGATGGTATGATTCTGTACATCATCACCGCCATTGTTATTTTGGTATGTGCGTTGCTGGTAATCGCAATGGTTCGGTTTAACCGCCGCGCGAATCCAAATCCTTCGAGCTTTACCCACAACACTCCTTTGGAAATCAGTTGGACAATCGTCCCGATTGTTATCCTTGTGTTGATTGGCGCGTTCTCATTGCCAATCCTGTTCAAACAACAAGAAATCCCAGAAGGCGAAATCAACATCAAAGTCACTGGTTACCAGTGGTATTGGGGTTATGAGTACACCGACGAAGGGTTCGGCTTTGACAGCTTTATGATCGGTGAGGGCAAAGTGCTGACACCAGAAGTCGAAGCGGAATTGGTCGAAGCAGGCTATTCCAAGGATGAGTTCCTGTTGGCAACAGATACAGCCGTTGTCGTTCCTGTGAACAAAGTTGTTGTGATGCAAGTGACCGGTGCGGACGTGATCCACAGCTGGACCATTCCAGCCTTTGGTGTAAAACAAGACGGCGTTCCAGGTCGTATTGCGCAATTGTGGTTCAAAGCGGAGCGCGAAGGCGTTTACTTTGGTCAGTGTTCCGAATTGTGCGGCAAAGACCACGCATATATGCCAATTACTGTAAAAGTTGTGAGCCAAGAAGAATATGACGCTTGGTTGGCATCAGCCAAAGAAGAATACGCATCTTTGGCGCCCACATACCAAGTGGCATCTGCAAATTAATGTGACGTGCGATCCCCATCTGGGTGGGGATTGTCGTATCGCAAGGAAACGCAAACATGACTGATACAAGTGCGACAGACATGGTGAATGACGCAGAGTTTGGCGATTACTTCGCCTTGCTCAAGCCACGCGTCATGACATTGGTTGTTTTTACAGCCTTTGTCGGGCTGTTGGCCGCGCCTGTATCTATTCATCCCTTTGTTGGGTTTACCGCGATTTTGTTCATTGCGCTGGGCGGCGGCGCCTCTGGCGCGTTGAACATGTGGTATGATGCTGATATCGACGCGATCATGCGCCGCACGCAAAAGCGTCCTATTCCAGCGGGCAAAGTGACCGCTGGCGAAGCAAAGTCGCTGGGAATCGCATTGTCTGGTTTGTCCGTGATCATGCTTGGGCTCGCAACGAACTGGTTTGCGGCGGGCTTTTTGGCCTTCACGATTTTCTTTTATGTCGTCATCTACACCATGTGGTTAAAGCGCTGGACGCCGCAGAACATAGTCATTGGCGGTGCCGCCGGTGCCTTCCCCCCAATGATCGGTTGGGCGGCGGCAACGGGCGGCGTGTCTGTCGAAAGCGTTTTGATGTTTGCGCTGATCTTTTTGTGGACGCCTCCGCATTTCTGGGCGCTCGCATTGTTTATGCGCAATGACTATGACAACGCCAAAGTGCCGATGTTGACAGTGACCCATGGTCGCAAAGCAACACGCGCGCATATCTTTTGGTACACCGTCGTCTTGGCTGTGTTTGCATTGGCGGCTGGGTTTACGACCTTGGGCGGACCCGTGTATTTCTTGGCGGCAATCGTTTTGAACATCCAATTTTTGATCGGGGCCTATAAAATTTGGCGTCGTGATGAAGA
>RFXU01000126.1 GCA_009921505.1 Flavobacteriaceae bacterium | reverse complement strand
TTCGTACTGAGCAGAGCCCGCAGCTGTGTCGGGCGTACCTCAACACAAGCCATACGCAATACCACAAGTCCAGTGCTTTCTGAGATGAATTTGACAGAGCGAGGGCAGGGACTGGTAACGCTGTCTGAACCTTTCCAATGGTCCAAGTGCTGTAGTCTCATTATGATTGCATAAATCATTACTTTTTGTTAATCTTTACATGGCTGTCTCGCGACAGTCCTCCTGAGATAAAGGATTATCTCTAACTCTTTGTCCCCGCTTAAGGCGGGGTTCTTTTTTACAAGCGAGCCAGTCAATAACAAAATTTGGATTGAATTTGTCTCTAAATAATTAGGATACAAAAAAGTTGGGCCTATTCATGCTCAGCTCAACTGATACGCCAATAGGGGCGTCCGCTGCTCTTGCGCGTCACTTTGAGGGCTTGCGTGAAGCTGTCTACACAATCATCGTGGCGCCCATGCGGGAACTGGCGTGGCTGATTATGTAATACCATGGCAGTTGAGAAATTGGCCTAAATAGGCATTCTTTGCTCGGCTAATTCAACAAACCATGAGCTACCTATTGGAATGGCGTCATCATTAAAGTCATATTCAGGATGGTGCAACATTGCACTAGCTCCATTTCCTAAGAAAATAAACGCACCTGGTCGGGTTTTCAACATATCTGAAAAGTCTTCACCTCCCATTATGGGTTCTATATTAGTTGCAACTCTTTCCTGACCCGCTACTGAAATTGCGGCTTTGATGGCATGATCGGTGCACAACATCTCATTTTCAGTAACATCAACTCCGTAAACATATTGAAATTCTGCATGGCAGCCATAGACGTTTGCGCTGCCCTCAATAACGTCCTTCATGCGTTTCACTACAAGTTTTTGAATTTCGTTATTTAAAAAACGGGCTGTCCCTGTGATGCGTGCACTATTAGGTATGACGTTATGAGCCATTGTATCAGTCTGGAAACCGGTTACTGAAATAACAGCGCTTTCTAATGCCGGAACTTCACGTGAAGTTATTTGTTGTAAAGCAATAATAATTGCGGCGCCAGCCAATGTTGTATCTGTAGCCAAGTGTGGCATTGCAGCATGACCACCTTGTCCTCTTACATTAATTTCAAAAAAGTCAGAAGCTGCGAGAAGCGGCCCCTGGCGTATCGCAAAGTTTCCAATTGGAAGATTTGGCATATTATGTAAACCGTATATTTCGTCAATTTCCCATCGGTCCATCAATCCATCTTCGACCATGGCTCGTGCACCACCTCCACCCTCTTCGGCAGGCTGGAAAGCTAACACAACAGTTCCATTGAAATTTCTTGTTTCTGCTAAATACTTTGCCGCGCCCAATAAAATAGATGTATGGCCATCGTGCCCACAAGCATGCATTTTTCCCCGTTCACGAGATATGTGATCATGATTTGCAATCTCATTAATAGGGAGAGCATCCATGTCTGCTCTAAAACCGATTACTTTTTTTGAACTAGTCTCACGTCCTTTGATGACTGCAACTATGCCGGAAATACCTACATTTTCATGTATCGCATCAACTCCAAATTCTCTTAGCAACGATGTAACTTTTGCAGTCGTTTTGGGCAGCTCAAATCGTAATTCAGGATTACTGTGTAATTCTTTTCGCCATTCTGAAATTTCGGGATGCAATTCAGCTAATCTATTTCGGATGGGCATCAAGAGTTCCTCTATCAAAGATTATTGATTAAATCCTGTGCCTATGGTCAAATTAAATCAAGCGATTTTGTGGAATCTTTTTATCAGTTATAGTTTTTTCGTTACCTAACACCCACCTGTCTCTGCGGAGATTTGGTAAAAATATAAAATTTATTTATTTTAGTTTTATTTTCATTTTCTCCACTCAAAACATTTCTCTTCAATTTCATCGTAACCTATTTTTTTATCACCGGTTAATTTAAAGCCCTCTCTGAGATAAAAATCATGAGCAGAAATGTTTTTAGAATGAGACCACAGCTTTATGTATTGCTTTCCTAATTTCACTCGATCTAGAAGCAATTTTCCCAAGCCTTGACCTGGAGAAGCAACATAAAGACCCATTATTTGTTTAGCCTTTATATCAAAGGAAAGATAGCCTTTCACTGGTTCTCCTATTACCCAAAACTCTCGGTGGGGCATGCCATCTTTTATCATTCGTTTGATTGCTTCATGTGAATGGCGGCGAGGCATCCAAGTTGTGCGATCAATCCAATTGTTGACTATTTCTGCACACGAATTTGAGTCTGATGCAGTCGCCAATCTCAATTTATGCTTCATCATCCGGTCTCTAATATTTAAAATTTTTTCGAGATTGAAAGAGGTTTATTTTACTTCACCTTTGCTGTGATGCATAGCAAAAAGAATTCATTTAATTGTAGAGCTTTTTCATCGCCCCCTAATACGAGGGTCAAGTGCGTCTCTAAGGCCATCCCCTAGATAATTTACAGATAATACAGTCAAAGATATTAACAAGCCGGGCCAAATCACTCTCTCTGGATAAAGATCCATGCGATCAACGCTGTCGTTGAGTAGGCGTCCCCATGTGGGAAAGTCTGGGGGGAAGCCAAAGCCAAGAAATGATAGTGCACTTTCCGTGATAATCGCTGTGGCAATTCCTAATGTCGCGGATACCATTATAGGCGACATTAAATTCGGGAGCATATGCCTAGTAACGAGTTTTGATGAACTGGTGCCTATTGATTGTGCCGCGAGTATAAATTCACGCTCTTTTAACGCTAGTACATCCCCTCGCACAACACGAGCGGTTCTCATCCAGGAGGTGACGCCTATTAAGCTTACAATTAAAAAGAAAACCCCACCCTCGACGCCAAATAATTTGGTTAATGGCTCACGAAATAACAACGAAGCTACCAAAATCAGCGGCAATAGTGGGAGGGCCAAGAATAAGTCTGTAATTCGCATTAGAAGACCGTCTAAGCCACGAACAAATCCTGAGATAACGCCGACAAAAGTTCCAATCAATATTGAAAGAGCCATGGCGGTGAGCCCCACGGCTATCGAAACTTGTCCTCCTTCAAGTAGACGAGCAAGCGTGTCACGACCCAGGTTATCAGTGCCCAATGGATGAAGCCAATTGACTTTTGCCGAGGGGTCCCAGATCAAATTATAGATAGGTCGCGTATCCCGCAGTTTTATAAAATCACGCCCTGTCGGTAAATATTGAGCGTCTACCCACCAAATTGACGGACCAATAATCACAGCAATTACTATCGCAAGAAAAAGCGCACCACCAAACATAGCTCCTTTGTGTTTGGTAAATTGATCCCAGATTTCTAACCACTGGCTCCTAGGTGGTGATAAAATAATGGTATCTGACAAAGTGACATGCGCTTCTTGAAACTGTTCAGTTGCGGTTTTATCTAAGGTCTTATCATTCATAACGTATCCTTGGGTCGAGAATTCCATAAAGGACATCAGCAATGAGGTTAGAGAACACTATCAGAACGGCAAAAATAAATGTCAGAGTTTGCACAGTTGGCAAATCATTTCCCTGGATAGCAAGTATTAGCTGATATCCAATCCCATTTACTTTGAAAACTTGCTCCGTGATGATCGCCCCTCCAAATATAGTGGGAATGTTTAGTGCGATCACGGTTACTACAGGTATCATTGAATTACGTAATACATGTACAAGTACAACAGTTTTCTCACTGAGGCCTTTAGCGCGAGCTGTTCGGACATAATCTTGATTAAGGTTGTCTAACATTGAAGAGCGCATAAATCGGCTAATTTGCGCTGTAATTTGTAGCGCCAACACCATTACTGGCAAAAACATTTGGCTAAGTTGTTTTTTAAAACTGGTCCAGTCGTCGACAACCAGTGTTGTATCATAAATGGAGGGAAACCAGTGTAGCCATACGGCAAAGATCACGATCATCAATGGCCCGGTAAAGAACGGTGGCACCGAAAAACCTACCATTGTCACAAATGTGCCAACTTGATCAAATGCTGAATATTGTTTGTAGGCAGAGTATATGCCAATTGGTATGGCAATTATGACCGCAACTATGTTTGCAACTCCAACTACCCATAGCGTCTGGGGCATACTTTTTACTACAATGTCAAATACGGGAGCGCGACTGAGCCAACTAATTACGCGAAGATCGTCTTGAGAGTAGTTGGTGCCGAAAAGATAATCGAAGAACACTTTAGGCTCAATCCAAAAAAACTGAAGTAGCCATTTCCAAAAACGTACATAAATTGGTTCACCCAATCCAAGTGCAAGGCGCATTTTTTCTTTCACTTCCGGAGGGACTGTCAATGGCACGGTCGCCATAGGATCCCCCGGCGCCAATTCTAGCAAAAGAAAAATTGCTAGGGCGATAAACAGAAGTGTCGGTACAGATAGAACCAAACGTCGGATTATATAAGTTAACATTTTCTGTCTCAGTATTGTTGGCTTGTGTTGCTTTATTTTTTAAAGCAAGCTCAGTGGTCTCGCAGTCTAAATTTAAGACATAAATGATTTAAATATATTACGCCCCACGTAGCATGGGGCGTAATATTTTGTTCACTTGATTCTATGCCAATCAGCAGCGTCCCAGAGCTCGCTATCCCAAACATTAAGTACGTGACCGCCTAATGTCGCAGACATTCCTGACACCCGACTGCGCTGTACTAAGGGAACTATTGTGAAGCTGTCTTTAGTCAACATATTGTTCATTTTAATAGCAAGTTCTGCTCGCTTTGCAAGATCGCCAGTACGTCCCAGTTCATCGATCATAGCATCATATGCAGGATCACAGAAGCGGTTAATGTTTTCGCCTTGCCACTGGCTATCCGGCTTTGGCTCGTTACCACAACGATACTGTGCTAAGTATTGTTGTGGGTCAGTACCGTTAAAGGTATTCGCGTACATTTCAACATCTGCATAGAATTTTTGGAAAGTATCTGGGCTGTTTGGATCACCGCCAAAAAACACCGACGCAGAGTAATTAGCTAGGTTGGTGTCGATACCAATTTCCGACCACCACTGTTTTATAAGGGCTTGGAAATCTTGGCGAACAGCATTCGTCGAAGTTTGGTATTTGATAACCATCGGAACACCATTAAATTCACGAATTCCGTCGCCATTGGTGTCAATAGCTCCTGCTGCGTCAAGTAAAGCCTTGGCCCCTTCCAAATCTTGCTTATTGCAATAATCATTTTTAGCTGCATATGCATCAGGTGCAGGAACCAGGTCGCACGTTACGTTTCCTGCTTTTCCGTAGCCCACTTCAACCAAAAGTTCGCGATCTATGGCCATTGATAGGGCTTGACGCACACGGATGTCACTAAGGAAGGGGTGAGGATGAGCGCGCGTAGATCGCTCACCTTCTGGCAGGTCTGGTGAAGGGTTTGTCAAGTTCATTTCGATGCGCTCAACTAATGGACCGAACCCTGCGATCACTCTTCCTTTCCCACCAGATTCCATTTTGGCAATTACGTCCGGCGCGAGCTGGAGGTTCCACGCATAATCAAATTCACCCGTTTCGAAGACTGCGCGGGCTGCGGCAGTCGCGTCACCGCCGCCTTTGAAGGTCATGGTCGCGAATGCGGGTTTAGACGGATCTCGGTAATTTGGATTGGCTTCAAGTTGTATTACGTCGTTTGGGCTGAAATTCGTGACACGGAAAGGCCCTGTGCCAATGGGTCCAAAATTTGCGTCTGTGCAGTTTGGAGCGTTTGCGCCCAAGCA
>RFXU01000125.1 GCA_009921505.1 Flavobacteriaceae bacterium | reverse complement strand
GACCCATCGTTATGAGGTCCCCGCGCCTCAGACCAATGACCTTGTTCATTTCCAAGGGCAAATTGTTTTTTTTGGGTGAAAAATCTGCTCCGCAAAGAACGATGTTGCACGAGGACAGGCATTCTAATTGAAGTCCTCCATAAGTGATTTCCAATACGGCTTCACTGGGAGAATTCCCGACCAAAGCATTGGCTAATCGGGCTGAAATTTGATCCATGGCACCACTTTGCACTACTCCTAGAGCGCGATATCCATGGCGTCCGAGATCTTGGATACTGCTGTAGATACCACTTTTTAAAAGCTTGAACACTACATAAACCTTTCGCCGCTTAATCTCGTGGGTGGAACCTTCCATCTTTTCTTGGTTCAAGTCAAATTCTTTTCTCGAAATTGGGGTGAATTCAATGAAGTCCCCCGATTTATATTTACACGCTAAAGTGTGCGAGGGATTGAATAAATTCAGATAGGTTCGCCCGATTACGTGCCAACCTCCCGGAGCATCGGCGGGATAAATACCCGTTTGAGCTCCGCCAATAGCCACGGATCCTTTCGCAACATGTTTCGAAGGCGTTGACTTTCTCGGCGAGTGGAGTTTGGGAGTTAGGCCACCGAGATAAACAAATCCAGGTTGAAATCCTATGAAATAAACTAAATATTTTCGTGCGCTATGCTCCCGAATTAATTCAGCAGTAGACATCTTCTTTTCTTTACTCAAAGCCACTAAATCAGATCCAAGTTCAGGGTCATAGCAAACGGGAATGTTATGAATATTTGGCTCAATTTTAGGGTTTTTCTTAGCCTGTTGATATTGCTCATCCACATAATTGATCCAAAAGTCAAAGGAGTCCTGTGCCTGGTGAAAAATTAACGTAAGGGAATGATAGGCCACTACATGCTCTAGGATTGCCTCATGGACTAAAGTCGATTTTAAAGCAACAATGTCATTTAATATTTCAGGACAAATGGACGCTGGCCAATTTATCAAAAGGGCCCGCGGGCCAAATGGAATATAATTAAGAGCGTATTTAGACCTCATAGTTCCCTGAATTTTGACCTATACGCTGAGCGATGGATAATGCATTCGGGTGATCAGAGTGAAGGCAGCACGTATTGACCAGTATCGGTATGGTTTGACCCTCTAATGAGTTGATTTGTCCATTGCAGAGACTTAAAAACTGCTGATAGGCGTGGTCTGGGTTATCAATAATGGCACCCTCCTGTCCGCGGGAAACCAGTCTTAAATCGCTATGATAACCGCGGTCGATAAAGCCCTCGGACCATAATGTATGTTTTTGCCCTTGTGGCGGCGCTTTAAATAGCACCGAATACGGGGCAGTAATAATTACGGTTTCTCCCAAAACTTCCGCAACGGCGTCCAAAAATATTCTTCCGAGTTCTGAGTTGCTGGCTAGGTCGTGATAAAGAGCCCCATGAGGTTTCACGTGACTGAGTTGCGTGCCGTGCTGACGAGCAAAACGACTTAGTTCGTGGATTTGGGTGCTAAGGGTATTTTTGAGCACCTCGGGTGCCATATCCATCGATTTTCGGCCGAAATTATATCGGTCAGGATAGGAAGGGTGGGCGCCGATGGCCACCCCATGCTCAAGGGCTAATTCGATACTTCGATTCATGATTTCAGCGTCGCCGGCATGACCTCCGCAAGCAATATTACATCGAGAGATATGCGGCATAATTTGCGCGTCATTGTTCATGCCTTCACCTAAATCGCAGTTGATATCCATTTAATGAAGTATTTGTAAAACACCGCTAATCCCTTTTAATCCCACCACAAGCGTCACGATAAAGACAATGATTCCAAGTATATTTTGAACTGTTGTATTTGTCGCCTGTTTCATTAATGTTCGTTGATTGATTAGCCATAAAACTAGGGCGGCAATAATAAAAATAAGGGTGCCATTTGCTACTTGTGCTACTTGGATTAGTGTGATCGGCTTTATTTGTATGGTCGCCAAAACCACACCAACCAGAAGCACCAATCGCCAAACTAATTTGAATCGATTATTGTTTAAGTCTGTAGACCAGCCCAGGCAGCCACAAGCCACGTAGGCCGCGGCAAGCGGAGCTGTGATGGCTGAGGTCATACCAGCGGCAAACAAACCCACACCCATGAGCAACGTGGCCATAGCCCCATAAAGTGGACTCAGCCCTTGCGCCAAATCTACGGCGTTGTTTATTTGAGTAATGCCGGAACCCGCAGCACATATAACTATACTCATCGAGACAAGTCCCCCCAGACCGATAGTCCAATAAGTGTCTTTTCTGAGCGCGGGCAAGGATTCGATGGCATGCCATTTTTTACGCACTAGCGAAGCGTGTAAGAAAATATTGTAAGGCACTATGGTCGTGCCGATTAACCCAATAATGGTCCAAATGCTTTTCTCAGGTATCGTGGGGTGGACTAATCCGGCCAGTAAATCTGCTATATCGGGCTGAATGATAAGGGCGGTAACGACAAAAGACAAACTCATAAATAATACGAGTACAGTCAAAATCTGGGTTAAACGTTTGTCGCTATTTTGAGAAAGGACGATAAAGGCACCCGAGCCCAGGGCCAGTGCAGTAATATTGAAACTCAGACCAAAAATCTTAACGTTCATAGGCCCCATAATGGCTTCTAATCCTAAAACACCACCGCCGATATTTCCTGCCTGGTAAGCTGTATTGCCCAATACAATCGCCAACATAATGAGCCACAAGGCAGGTTGACGCCAAAATGAATTCTTAAGATGTTGCCTAAGCAATTCGGCTAAACCTTTTTGAGTCATCAATCCGATACGCGCCGCCATCTCTTGTAATACCATTGTGGCTAAGGTCGACAACAAAACCGCCCACAATAAGGCATATCCATAAGATACCCCAGCAATTGAACAAAGGGTCACGGTGCCGGGGCCGATAAAGGCTGCAGCAACGATGACTCCTGGGCCTATATTTTTAAATGGATTCAATGACATCGGAGGGTGTTTTGTCGGATTAAAAAATTATCAGGCCTGGGCTAAAGTTTTTACGGCGGCTATGAAATGATCTAATTCTTCGAAGGTTGTAAAGACATTTGGGGTAATCCGACAGCCTTTCACATTAGCATAGTCTATAGCTACGGTAAATATTCCATGTTCATTGAGCAGTCGATCCGCCATTTGGGCCGGAGTCATGTTGAGTAAACCAATATTGCCAATTCCACACGCTCGATCTGCAGCATTTGGCGTGTTGATAAGGATCCCGGGGGTGTTTTTCAAAGCTTCCATCCAATACGACCTTAAGGTGCCAAGTCGTTTTTCTTTGCGCTTTATTCCAATCCAATTTAAATAATTAATGGCATCATAAATACCTAAGGTGATATAAGCAGGGTGGGTGCCTAGGTGGTTTAAACGCAATATATTGTTCGGATCTTTTTCATAATCCGCGAGTAATGGCCAAAGCTGCGCAATGCGTTTAGAGTCGATGTATAAGAGTCCATTGCCTAGCGGTGCTGCGAGCCACTTGTGGAGGCTTGAGCCATAATAATCACAATTTAAGTCCTGTATTTTAAATTCAAAATGTCCGATACAATGGGCTCCATCAACCAATACCTCAACCCCGTAACTGTGGGCCATGTCACATATTTTACGCACCGGTAAAATCTGCCCCGTAATGTTAATCATGTGACAGACCATAATCATTTTAGTCTGTGCAGTGATTTTCGATTCATAGAGTGCAACAATTTCTTCGTCACTGGATGGATGATTCGGCACCGATATGATATCTTGAATTAATCCATGGCGCTCGCTGACTTGTTCAAACATGACTTTCATGGCCCCATAGTCTTGTATTGCATAAATGACATGGTCCCCCTTTTGCCAAGGATATCCTGCGATTACTAAATCTAGGGATTCCGTGGTATTGCGTGTAATGATCAAATTTTCTTGTGGGCAACCCATAAAATCAGCAAGACTCTTAGCGATTTTATGGCGATCTTGGTCTAACTCCGTGCGCATGTAATGCGCTCCCCGGAGATTGACATGACTCATGTTTTGTTTGAGCCCGTCAAGCGTTGGTTCAGGGATAATATTATAATAGCCACTTTCCAGATTTATGAAATCAGGAACTAATTCATAGTGACTGCGCACCTCTTCCCAAAAAGATTCTTCTGATCCCTGCCAAGGTTTAAAATCTGGCCAAAGTGTTTCTCGCGCAAGTTTTTGTGCTTGGGGGTTCGTAGTCCTTTGGCCAATATAATGTCCATTCGACGAAGCGATAAAGTTTGGAACACTAAAAGGCAATAATCCAAATAATGAAGCCTTTTTAAGAAAACTGCGCTTATCCATTTAATGATGTGGTATTATGTTTAACGTTAAGAATGGCAGATTGCAATTAAATATAGTCAATATCAGTGATTTAGGCAATGTTAAAGGGCTGAATAGATTTGCGTATCTTTAAGCTGCTCACAAACGATTAATAGCAGCTAATGCAATTTTGTTTGCCTTTTAAATTGGAATAAAAAAGTTTTGAAAATGAATAATACTTTTTGCTCTTTTTCCCGTGTTGGCGATTATTACTATTTGGACTTAAAACAGAAAATGAATGAGACTTAATGAGATTTATTTAGCGTTGTGGATCCTACTGAGTTTGGGGCCTATTGCGGCCCAAAGTGAGGATTCATCGAGTATCCCTGGACCAAATTCTATTGATTCGCTTATGATGGATTATCCTAAATCCAAAGGGTTTATCCAAAGTTATTTTAAAGCCGAAAAAGATAAATTAATGTGGGCGATTCCAGACAGTATTCTCGGGCGGGATTTACTTATGGTCACTCGATTTACTCAGTTGCCAGCAGATTATTCTGGGTATACCAATGCTGGGAGTAAAACCGCAGAGCGTGTTGTGCGTTTTGAAAAAAGAGCGGGATCTCTAGTGCTTAGGGAACATTCATTCGTAAATATTGCCGATGCTCAGGACCCTATAGCGGAGTCAGTTCAGGCCAATAATTTTGCGCCTATTTTGGCTGTCTTTGATATAGAAAATGATGATGAAAAGCATTATTTAATTGAAGTTTCCGAATATTTCTCAGAGGATTCTCCTGGGTTTAATATTATCAATGAGTCCACCAAAAAAGAATACAAAATTGGCAGTTTGGATAAATCAAGGTCGTTTATTGATCATTGCCGGAGTTTTCCCCAGAATGTGGAGGTCCGCCATACATTGACCTTTAAAGTGGGCGAGCCCCCACGGGGCAATAGAACAGGAACGTTTAGTTTTCAGGTGAATCACTCGTTGGTCCTTCTTCCCAAAGAGCCCATGCAAATGCGCCTTGCGGATCATAGAGTGGGTTGGTTTACATTAAAGAAAATCGATTATTCTTCTGAGGCTTTAAAATCAGACGATTTTCAGGTAGCTGTGCGTTGGCGACTTGAGCCCAAGGATCTCCAGGCTTATAATCGCGGAGAGTTAGTAGAACCCAAAAAGCCGATTGTATTTTATTTAGATCCAGCCACGCCGATGAAATGGCGACCGTATTTTAAACAAGGGATCGAAGACTGGCAGCAGACCTTTGAATCTGCCGGATTCAAAAATGCGATTATCGCTAAAGACCCTCCGACCCCTGAAGAAGACCCTGATTTTAGCCCTGAGGACGTACGTTACTCCACGGTGCGCTATGTGGCGTCCACTACCCGAAATGCAGTAGGACCTAGTGTTAAGGATCCGCGCTCCGGGGAAATCATCGAAAGTGATGTGATCTGGTATCACAAT